>WQXK01000026.1 GCA_009784845.1 Dehalococcoidia bacterium
ACATGGGCGCTGTAATGGAGGCTATTGTACGTGCCAAGCCAAGCGGTGCCAAGGGGCAGTACATCAAGAGCGTTACCATGAAGACCACCATGGGTCCCGGTATTCCTTTGGCTGTTAAACTGGCTGAGTCTATGACTACAGCTTAGGTAATTTAATAATTCGGATGTCCTAAGACAGCGGGTGTTTGCCACAAGGCGAACTTAATCATGCGGCCTGCCGAGGATAACAAATTTCGTAGCAGTATTGTTATGCTTTTTGAAGTCCTCGCGATTGCCGCGAGGACTTTTGTATACAAGGAGGTGATAAGGTGAAAAAAGAAGCTAAACCCGGTGTGGTTTCTGCCATCAGTGAAGTACTGGGCAAGTCTACGGCTGGTGTGGTTACGACTTATCAGGGCGTTCCAACGCCTGAGATCGTTAATCTGCGACATAAGTTGCGCGATGCCAATCTGGAGTTCAAGGTTGTAAAGAACACCATGATGCGCCGTGCCGCTCAGGAGGCTGGACTTGATTTTCTGTCAACCCATTTTGACGGCGCTAATGCCGTTGTGTTGGGATATGACGACGTATCGGCCCCGGCGCGTGTGCTGACCCAGTTTATTTCATCGTCCGGTGTCGGCATGACTGTCAGGGGCGGATTCCTTGAGGACCGCTGGCTTAGTGACGGCGAGGTTAATATTTTGGCTACATTGCCTACAAAGGGTGAGTTGGTGGCAAAAGTGCTGGGTGGACTGCAAGGACCGATTGTCGGCCTGGTACAGGCGCTTTCCAGCCCTATGTTGGGCATAGTTTACGCATTAAATGCAAGAATACAACAAATGGAGGGTAATTAAAATAAAATGGCTAAAATGTCTGTAGAAGAAATGGTTGCTGCGGTCAAGGAAATGACCGTTCTTGAGCTTTCCGACCTTGTGAAGGCTCTTGAGAATGAATTCGGTGTACGTGCTGCCGCTCAGGTTGTAGCTGCTGCTCCTGCCGCCGCCGCTGCTGGTGCTGAAACTGCTGCTGAAGAGCAGACTGAGTTCACGGTTGTCCTAAAGGATGCCGGTGCCAACAAGATCAATGCTATTCGTGTGGTGCGCGAACTTACCGGTCTGGGCCTCAAAGAGTCCAAGGACTTGGTTGAAGGCGCTCCCAAGAACGTCAAAGAAGGCGTTAGCAAAGAAGAAGCTCAGTCAGCTAAGGCAAAACTGGAAGAAGCCGGCGCTACTGTCGAAATTAAGTAATTTATTAAACGACTATAACACAGCAAAAAGCGGAGACCCTACGCAGATGGTGGGGTCTCCGCTTCTATTGTTGCAGGGTTTTTGGTGATTGTAAGGTTGACCGGCTTGCCGTCAATGTTGATAAGCATTTGTGATGGTGCCAGCATCATGCCTGAAATGCACATCTTGAGGGCTTCATCTACACTGATGTCGCTACGGGTCATGTTTTCCTCAGCTACTATGGCGGAAAAACCGCTCCACGGGACAGGGGATGTTGGCAAATATATGGCGTAGTACTTGTGGCCGTCACCTGCGGTATATTCATTGGTTATGAAGGCGATGGTATACATGGCGTTTGCCGGAAATTCCACAAGAACGACCTCACGGAATGCTGTTCTGCTGATGGCTCCTGTGCCTGAGAAGCTGGCCATTATCTGCTTTGCCCCGTTGTAAATCTGCTTGAAAATGGGTATTCGTTTGAGAATGGCGTCGCCTAATTGTATTAGCTTTTTTCCAACGAAGTTATGCGCCAGCATACCGACCAGAAAAATGATGACAACGGTGAAAACAATCCCAAGACCGATGATATTTATGCCAAGAATGTTATGTATGATTGGTTGTAAAAAGTCATCAGCTGTGCGGAAAGCCCATACCAGCACTAACACGCTGGCAACGACAGGTACGACCACAACTACTCCGGATAGGAAAAGTGTGCGCAACCTGCCCATGAAGCGAGACCATGCCGAGTGACCGTGTTGTTTGCTCATATTAAAATCCTATTGGGAGTACAATTCCCAAGTATTCCACAGTATTTTAGCACTTTGGCGGCAGTAATATAAAGAAACCTACATTAAATTGACGCAGTCGGACTTATAAAAATTGTTGCATACGGGTAGCTGCTGTGTTATAATCACGACAGTAGAATACGAATGGAAGTGGGCTCAAACCCACTTTCTTTGTTGTATGGCAAACAAGAAGGCTGGAGGTCTGGTACTGAGATGAAAAGTGATTTCTTACTAGCCATCACGCAGCTGGCTGCGGAGAAAGGGCTTTCTAAAGACGTTGTATTGGGCGTGGTTGAGTCGGCCCTGGCATCGGCTTATCGCAAAAACAATTTTGCGCCGAATCAGGTGGTTTCGGTCAAAATCAACTCCACCAACGGCAGAGTTGAGGTTTGGGCTGAAAAGACTGTGGTCAGGTTTGTTGATGACCCGCGCACCGAGGTTTCGCTGGCTGAGGCTAAACGCTTTAAAAAAGATGCCAAAATTGATGACATCGTTAATGTTGAGTCCACTCCGCCAAATACAGGGCGTGTTGCGGCTCAGACAGCCAAACAGGTCATCCTGCAGCGATTGCATGAGGCGGAGCATAGCGCCATATTTGATGAGTTTTCTGGCAAAGCCGGCGACATTGTTTCCGGCGTTGTACGTCGTGTGGATCCAAAGCAGGTAACTATTGATTTGGGCCGTATTGAGGCTGTTATGCCTGTTGCGGAGCAGTCTCCCGCAGAGCATTATCGTGCGGGACAGCGCCTGCGCGTGTATCTGGTGGAGGTTGCCCAGACGGCGCGCAGTCCTATGTTGGTTGTCTCGCGCTCTCATCCCAATTTGCTACGCTGTCTGCTGGAACTTGAGGTGCCGGAAGTTTTCAATGATACCATCGAAATTAAATCTGTGGTGCGTGAAGCCGGTTTCCGCAGTAAAGTGGCTGTTGCCGCCAAGCAGGAAGGTGTTGATGCTGTTGGCTGCTGCGTCGGTCTGCGTGGCATTCGCATCCAGAACATAGTTAGTGAGTTGGGCGGTGAAAAGATTGACGTGGTCAATTGGAGTCCTGATCCGGCCATATTTATCGCCAGTGCCCTTTCTCCGGCGCAGGTGGCGGCGGTGAAAGTGGACGAAAAACGCAAGTCGGCCATTGCCGTGATTCCGGACAAAATGCTGTCTTTGGCTATTGGAAAAGAAGGACAGAACGTGCGCCTTGCGGTTAAGCTGACTGGCTGGAATGTGGATATTAAGAGTGCCAGCAAAGCCGGCAAGGAAAAGATTGAGGAAGAGGCTGTTAAGGCTGTTGGCAAGACCAAAAAGGCAGCTGATGCTGAGGAGATACCTGTTGACGCAGTACCTGTGGCTACCACTGATAAGACGGATACTGTCAAGGGACTGCGCTTTTCAGAGGATATTATTCCTGCTACGAGTGATGCCGCAGGCGGCAAGGACAAGGATAAGAAAAAGAAAAAGAAATCTTCCAAGGAGCATGCCGAGGATGGTATTCGCCTGAAGAGATCTCGCCGCGACAGTGATATGTATGATGCAGAAGACGATATCTAGCCGTAAGGTACCGCAGCGCACCTGTGTTGCCTGCCGTGAAGTGCAGGGGAAGAAGGGTTTGATACGCATTGTGCGTCAACCTGAGGGTGGCGTATGCATTGACCTGCAGGGACGTATGAATGGGCGGGGGGCATACCTCTGTGCCAAGCTTGAGTGTTGGCAGTCCTGTTTTACGTCCAACAGGCTGGACCACGTGCTTAAAATCCATATCGCAGCGGAAGAACGCGCGCGGTTGTTGGCTGAGGGCCGCAGCCTGATAGGAGGTGGCTAATGTCTGAAACTGAAAAACAAAGTACCGCTGAGGCGGCGATGCCGCAGCTGGAATTACCGCGCAGCATGAGTGTGCGCGACCTGGCGGATATGCTCAAGGCAACTCCTGTGGATGTCATCAAGCATTTGATGCGGCAGGGTCTGATGGCTAACATCAATCAGGTCGTCGATTACGAAATGGCATCCAAGGTTGCCGAAGCCATGGGGTTTGAGGCGCGTCCGCAGACGCAGGAAGCGCGCAAAGCCAGCGTGATTTCGGAAATTAAGAAGCAACAACAGCAGATGTCGGAGGGCTCAGGCAATCTGAAGATCCGTCCGCCTGTAGTCACTATTATGGGACATGTAGACCATGGCAAAACGCGTATTCTGGATGCCATACGCCAGACCAATGTGATGGAAGGCGAAGCCGGTGGTATTACGCAGCACATCGGTGCCTACCAGGTGGATATTAACGGGCAAAAAATCACCTTCCTTGATACGCCCGGACATGAGGCTTTCACTGCCATGCGTGCCCGTGGCGCTCAGGTAACGGATATTACCGTATTGGTGGTTGCCGCAGATGACGGTGTCATGCCGCAGACGCTGGAGGCCATCGCTCACGCCAAGGCCGCCGGTGTACCTATCATTGTTGCCATCAATAAAATGGATAAGGCGTCAGCCAACCCGGACGTTGTGAAAAAGCAGTTGGCTGAGGCGGAGTTGTTGGTTGAGGATTGGGGTGGTGATACCATTTCAGTACCTGTTTCCGCCAAAACCAAACAGGGCATTGAGACTTTGCTGGAAAATATCCTTCTTGTGGCTGAAATGGAAAACCTGCGCGCTGATGCGGCGGGGTCTGCCAAGGGTGTGGTTATTGAGGCGCGCATGGACAAAAGCAAGGGTGCTATGGCAACCGTGCTTGTGCATGACGGCACACTGCGCACGGGTGATATGATTGTCGCCGGCGCTACATCGGGCAAAGTAAAGGCTATGTACAACGATGTCGGTAAGCAGTTGCGCAAGGCGGGTCCGGCAACCCCGGTGTCTATTCTGGGGCTTCACAGCGTGCCTCAGGTTGGTGATACGGTTCTTGTGGCCACAAGCGAGCGCCATGCGCGCACCTTGGAGGAAGAATATCGCAAAGAGGTATCGCAGCTGGCTAAGCCTGTTAGCCTTTCCAATATATTCGATAAAATCAACGCAGGACAGGCGAAAGAATTACCTGTGGTGCTCAAAGTTGATGTTCAGGGCTCAATTGAGCCTATCAAAGTATCTCTTGAGCGTCTCAGCACGCCTGATATTAAGGTCAATATTGTGCATGTTGCATCAGGCAACATCAATGAGAATGATGTCAATTTGGCAATTGCTTCCAAGGGCATTGTAATTGCCTTCAATACCGGCGTGGAGTCAAACGTACAGCGTCTTGCCGATGCCGAAAAGGTGGACCTGCGGCGCTACCAGATTATCTATGAGATGATTGATGACGTAGAACGTGCAATTAAAGGTTTGCGTGAGCCGGAATTCCAGGAGGTTGTGGACGGGCATGCCAATGTAAAAGAGGTATTCTCCGGTGCAAAAAAGACGCAGATTGCTGGTTTGTTCGTGCTGGATGGCAAGATTCGGCGTGACAGCCGTGTGCGTGTTAGCCGTGCCGATAAAGTGCTGGCTGACACAACGGTTTCAAGCCTGCGCCGCTTCAAAGAGAACGTGCGTGACGTTGCAGCCGGTTATGAATGCGGTCTTAGCCTGAATAGTTTCAACGGATTTCAGACGGGTGATATCCTCGAGTTTTATCATAAAGAGAAAGTGGATGACTAAATGGCGCATCGCTTGGAACGCTTAAACAGCCTGATTAGACAGGAACTTGCCGAACTGCTGCACCGTGAGGTGAAAGACCCGCGTTTGTCCGGTATGATTTCTATCACAAGCGTGGATATTGCATCTGATCTTAAGTATGCCCGTGTGTATGTCAGTTCCTTGGGTGGCGAGGAAGAAAAGGACAAGGTGCTTATGTCGCTGGCAAGCGCCTCAAGCTTTATGCGCGGCGAATTATCCAGAAATTTACGCCTGCGTTATACGCCTGAGTTGGATTTTCAGTGGGATAATTCCATTGAGCACGGGGCGCATATCTTGGAGTTATTGGATCAGGTCAAGCAAGAGTATCAAAGCTGATTTTGACGGCTTACGCGTTCTGTGGCAATTGGCATTTTCTGGCTCAGTCTATCAAAGATGTTGTTTTCGTATGAATGGCATACTTAACATAAATAAGACTTCCGGTCCGACTTCCTTTGCGGTTGTGGCGTGCGTACGCAGGCTTACAGGTGTTTCAAAGGTTGGACACGGGGGCACGCTTGACCCGCTGGCCAGCGGTGTGCTGCCCATATTTTTGGGGCAGGCGACACGTTTATCCGAGTACCTGATGCAGTATCACAAGACTTATCGTGCCCGCATTATGCTGGGCGTCACCACAGATAGCTATGACGTTGAGGGTGCTGTGACAGGGCGCGGTGATTTTTCCGCTGTCACACGCGAGGTAGTTGAGCGGGCGATTGAGCATTTTCGCGGTGAGATTAGCCAAACTCCGCCGGAGTATTCTGCGCTTAAGTATAAGGGGCAACCGCTTTATAAGCTTGCGCGCGAGGGTCGCAAGGTGGAACTTCAAAGCCGCTTGGTGAGTATTTACCGCCTGGAACTGCTGAGTTTTGCACCTCCCGTGCTGGATCTGGAAATTGAGTGCAGCAAAGGCACGTATATCCGTTCGCTGGCGCATGAGTTGGGACAGGCACTGGGTTGCGGAGGGCATATTGTGGGTCTGATACGCACGTCTTATGGACCGTTTGATATAAAGCAGGCTATTTCATTGGATGAACTGGAAGCGAGCGTGGCTGAAAAAAACTGGGAGCGTTTGGTGCAGCCGATGGATAGTGTGCTGTCGTTGTGGCCGCAACTTGGGCTCTCGGATGCTCAGACTCAAGCAGTGCGCTGCGGTGAGGCGCTGGTGCTGCAAATGCCGCCTGAGACCTCATGTTTGCGTGCCTATGATGCGGACGGGCATTTTGTGGCGATACTGGAGTACGACCCTGCTGCAGCCATGTGGCATCCGAAGAAGGTGTTTCAATCTTGCGCGTAGCCAATCACTTAATACCCAACTATTATTTTGATATCATGAGTGTCCTTGGCACATTATGCTATAATGTGGCTGGAAGTGCTGAAAGTATGAACCATTGATTTAGGTGTGTAGCGTGTTGACAATGTGCCTCGTAACAGGTATATTGCGTGGGTTGTATTACACAAGTAGGGTTCATCTTAGGCGGTGGTTCTAAACTGTTTTAGGAGGTGATAATTTAATGGGAAAGATTAATGTTGCCATTATCGGTGTTGGAAATTGTTGTTCTTCTTTTGTACAGGGTGTTACCTTTTACAAGAAGGCCAAGGATGTTGATATTGTTCCGGGGTTGATGCATGTCAATCTGGGTGGCTATCATATCTCTGATATCAATTTTGTGGCTGCGTTTGATATTGACAAGAATAAAGTTGGCAAAGACCTGTCGCAGGCCATTTTTTCCAAACCTAACAACACGTACAAGTTTTCTGACGTGCCAAACCTTGGTGTAAAGGTTGAGCGTGGCATGACCCACGACGGGCTTGGCAAGTATCTTTCACAGATTATCGAGAAGGCTCCCGGCTCAACTGCCGATATTGTCAAAATCCTGAAAGATACCAAGACGGATGTGGTTATCAACTATTTACCGGTCGGTTCAGAAGAGGCCACAAAATGGTATGTTGAGCAGATTCTTGATGCGGGCTGCGCCATGGTGAACTGTATTCCGGTGTTTATTGCCCGCGAGAAATACTGGCAGCAGAGGTTTGAGTCAAAAGGTCTGCCAATTATTGGTGACGACATCAAGAGTCAGGTTGGTGCGACCATTGTGCATCGCGTGCTTACGCGCCTCTTTATGGATCGTGGGGTCAAACTGGAGCGTACTTATCAGCTTAATTTCGGTGGCAATACCGATTTCCTCAATATGCTTGAGCGCGAGCGCTTGGAATCCAAGAAAATTTCCAAGACGAATGCCGTCACCTCGCAGTTGGATTACAAGATGGAACCAGATGACGTACATGTCGGACCATCAGACTATGTGCCTTGGCTTCAGGACCGCAAGTTCTGTCATATCCTCATGGAAGGCCGCACCTTTGGTGACGTACCATTGCTGGTGGAGACCAAGCTTGAGGTATGGGACAGCCCGAACTCGGCCGGTGTGATTATTGATGCGGTGCGCTGTGCTAAGCTTGCGCTGGATAATGGTCTCAAGGGTGCGCTTACCGCTCCGTCATCCTATTTTATGAAATCACCCCCTGTACAGTATACCGATGATGTGGCTCACAACAATGTGGAGGCTTTCATCACGGAAATGTCGAAATCCAGCAAATCAGGTGAAGCTGCGCCCACGTCCTGATTTTAAATTGGGATTAGGGTCTGCAACTTTCGGCAGCACGAATGAAAATTGCGCTGGTGTCTCCTTATGACTTTGCCCACCCAGGTGGGGTAGTCAGCCATATACGTGCCTTGGATGAAGAGTTTACCAAGCTTGGGCATGACGTACGCGTCATTGCTCCTGCCGCGCGTAAAAACTGGGTTACTTTAGGGGAGCGCTTCATACCTATCGGTAAACCGCGCTCCATACCTGCCAGCGGCTCCATAAGCCGCATCAGTATATCGCTTCACCTTGCCCCAACGATACAGAAGGTCCTTGCACGCGAGCGCTTTGACGTGGTGCATTTGCATGAGCCTTTCATGCCTATGTTGTGCAGCGCGGTTCTGCGCTTTTCGGATGGCTTAAATATTGGTACGTTTCATGCCTATGCCAGCCGTTCTGTCTACTGGGTCGGTTGGCCGCTTACAACTTTCCTGCTGCATCGGCGCAATCGCAAACTGGCGGGGCATATCGCCGTATCCGAGATGGCAAAGCAATACGCCAGCGCTCATGTTCGGGGAGAGTTCATCGTGATACCCAATGGTGTGGACCTTTGCCACTTTAATCCGCAGGTTCTGCCCATGCCGGGCTTCGACGACGGCAAAATCAACATCTTATTTGTGGGACGCTTGGAAATGCGTAAGGGAGTGAAGTATTTGCTGAGTGCTTATGCGAGGCTCAAAAAGGAGTATCCCAATATCCGCCTGATTATCGTTGGCCCTGGGGTTACCTTGCGCAAGCGCTATGAATGGCTGGTGCGTTTTAAGCATTTGAAGGATGTTGTATTCACCGGCGGCGTAAGCTACGATGAATTACCGCGCTACTATCAAACGGCTGATATTTTCTGTGCACCCGCCACCGGCAAAGAGAGTTTTGGTATTGTGTTGCTCGAGGCCATGGCCTTGGGTAAGCCTATTGTTGCCTCGTCAAACCCGGGTTATGCCTCAGTGGTAAAGCATGAGGAGCAGGCTTTGATGGTACCACCGCACAGCAGTGTGGCATTGGCCGAGGCCCTGCGCCGTCTTATCGATGATAAGGCTTTGTGCGCGCGCATGGGGGCATGTGGACTGAAAACTGTGCAGCAGTATGACTGGCCGGTGGTGGCACGGCGCATATTGGATTATTATGAGCAGGCATCCGGCGGCAGACTTTCCCAGGAAAACTGTTTGGAGCAAGGAGCCTCTGTCTCGTCTGACTAGAGAAAGCATGTATTATGGCTAATTCCGATTGGCGTAGAAGTATTGGCGTGCATTTCACCACTCCGGTGGCGAAAGCGCTATCGCATACGCCGCTGACGCCGAATGTTATTACATGGTTTGGTTTTGCACTGATTTGTGGAGCATCTTTTCTGGTGGCTTTGCAACATTTTCTGTGGGGCGGTATAGGCGTACTGGTGGCAAGTATTATGGATGCCTTTGACGGGGCTCTTGCCCGCCATACAGGGTGTGTTAGCCGTTTTGGTGCAGTACTGGACTCAACGCTGGATCGCTTTTCTGAGGGCGTTGTGCTTATCAGCATCATATATGTTATGGCTAAGAACGGCTCGGAATGGGGGGCGGCTTTGGGTGGTGCTACCCTACTGCTGTCGTTTTCTGTGAGTTATATACGCGCCCGTGCCGAGGGTATGGGGGTTGAGTGCTCTGAGGGTTGGTTTACACGTGTTGAGCGGGTCATTGTTATTGCTATAGGGTTGATTATTAATCAGGTGATTATTGCTGTGGCTATTGTGGCTGTCTTCAGCCTAATTACGGCGATACAGCGCGCATATGTTGTCTGGCGCAAGTTGCAGGCTGCAAAATAAGTTTTTATAGTACAGGCGCTAATTAAAGGGAGGATTATTATGCCGGTTCTTGCAATCGTAGGTGGTCAATGGGGTGATGAGGGTAAAGGAAAAGTTGTGGATCAACTTGCAGAAACTGCCGATGTGGTGGTGCGTTTCTCAGGTGGGGATAATGCAGGTCATACGGTGATCAACCACCTTGGAGAGTTTAAACTGCATTTGGTTCCGGCCGGTATTTTCTCCAGTCGCGTACTGTGTGTTATCGGCAATGGTGTGGTTATCAATCCGGCGGTGTTAAAGCAGGAAATAGAAGGGCTGAACAGATCAGGTGTGGATACAAGCAATCTTGTTATAAGTGACCGTGCGCATCTTGTGATGCCTTATCACCTGTTGCTCGACGAGTTGGAGGAAAAGTCACGTGCCGGCAAGGCATTGGGTACCACTAAGCGCGGCATTGGTCCGGCATTCGCAGATAAGACCAATCGATTGGGCATACGCGCATGTGACTTGCTGGATAAAGCGGCGCTGGGTGAGCGCTTGTCCATGGTGCTGGAAAGCAAGAACACCCTTTTCACCAGCGTGTATGGTGCGCCACCTGTGTCATACGAGCAGATTTATTCCGAGTATTGCGCATATGCCGACTTCTTAGCCCCGTATATTAAAGATACAGTGGTGTTATTGGGTCAGGCCATAGCGCAAAAGCAGATGGTGATACTTGAGGGAGCGCAGGGGGCCTTGCTTGATCCTGATTTTGGCACTTATCCCTACGGCACTTCCTCTTCGCCTCTTACTGCTGGTGGAGCATTGGGTGCCGGTATTGCACCTAGCCGCATAGATAAGCTTTTGGGTAT
>WQXK01000027.1 GCA_009784845.1 Dehalococcoidia bacterium
AGTATTTACCCTCGCGCCCGGCGAAAGGCGACGTGTTGACGGAGAATGTCATTTCAACTGTCGGCTCGCCTATTTCAATACGTTTGATAGCATCAGGACACTCCGGTGCCGTTAGCGTGTCACCGATATTCACGTCGGAAACACCTGTCACAGCCACTATATCCCCGGCACTTGAGCAATCGACATTGACGCGCGAAAGCCCCATATATGTGAGCACCTCAGCAACCTCATAGGACTTTTGCACGCCGTCGGCATAGATGCACATCACACGCTCGCGCGGGACTATTTTGCCGCGAAAGATGCGCCCGATGGCAATTTTGCCCTTGTGGCTATCATAATCCAAATTGGAAACCATCATTTGGAAATGCCCTTCTTCAATGTGCGGAGGAGGGATTTTTTCCAATATGGCATCAAATAGCAGGCTAACATCCGTGCTCTTGCTCAAATCCGGCTCAGCCGCCACTATGCCCTGACGCCCACTGGCATACAAAACAGGAAAATCAAGCTGCTCAGCCGTCGTAGCCAATTCCAAAAACAAATCCTGTGTCAGATGTAATACTTCCTGAATGCGTGCATTTTCGCGGTCAATCTTGTTAATAACCACTATCGGATGCAGACCATGTTTCAGTGCCTGCTTGAGCACATATTTTGTCTGCGGCATGGGACCCTCAACCGCATCAATCATGAGCAAACACCCGTCAGCCATGTGTATGACGCGCTCTACCTCACCTGAAAAGTCAGCATGTCCCGGGGTGTCAATTATGTTGATTTTCACGCCCTTGTACGTCACAGCTGTGTTTTTTGCCATGATGGTGATGCCACGCTCGCGCTCCTGCGGGTTGGAGTCCATCACACATTCCACCACCGCCTGGTTGGCACGAAAGATATGGCTTTGTTTGAGCAACGCATCCACCATAGTTGTTTTGCCATGGTCTACATGCGCGATAATAGCCACATTACGAATATCATCACGATATTTCATTTTGTATAAACCCACCTTTTACACATAAAACAGTACATAATCGTATAATCTGGTCAAAAGAATGAAATGAATGGAGAATATGCAACAAAACATCAGCCCCTTCTAAAGACAGGGCATCCGTGAGGATTACCTATACCGAAATCGATGCAAACCGTTCACAAACAACTTATTATGCCATGTAATATACGAATATTCTTTGACAATGTACCACATACCCGATGCTGTATTCAATTTTCCGAGAGGAAATGGTCTTAAGCCACTGTTATATCTCAAATTTTGCGGTGCCAACAGGCACAGCCGACACATTCTTATTGCGCGACAAAAGGTATAAGGCTATAATAAAGTGCACATGTTAAAAATGCACGTGAGCCGCAGGGAATGGGGTGCGGCAAGGAGGCACTGTCAGATGGAAATAAAGCACGTAGAAGAATACGAAAAGCCAAAATTCAATTCTTTTCAGCTGAAAACTGGCAAGGTGCTTATGGCCGGTGCCGCATGCATAGCATTGTTGGGTATGGCAAGTGCGTTGGGAGGATGTGGAGAAAACCTGATTGAACCAGAATATACTCCAGGCACTCCAGCGCCACAGGATTTTACAAACGAGACAGGTTCAGATCAGTCGTCGGAGCCTCAATCAGCAGAAACTTTTGAGGTCTCTATGGGTGATATTATCTCACTCGCCCTCTAGAACAGTACACTAATCAGTAATATTCATTAGGAGTACACCTTATGCAATACATACTCCATATCACACAGCAGTGCAATATGGATTGCGACTATTGCACAACCCCAAAAACAGATGATTTTATGAGTCGCGAAACTGTTTGTAAGGTCGCGGATATGGCACTTGCCAATGCCCTATGCAAAGGTCATAAAACCACTTGCATGTCTTTTTACGGCGGAGAACCACTGCTTTGCAAAGAGTTAATCTACGATACAATGGATTACTGCCGCAGCATTAGTCGCGGCAAAGACGTACGGTTCACATACCGCATCACCACCAATGGCACACTTGTCGATAACAATTTTATCAAGCGTTGTAAAGCCGAGGGATTAAAGCTGGCACTTTCCATTGACGGCACTAAAGAAGCACACGACAAGCACAGACGCTTCAAGGGCGGAGGTGCAACTTTTGATGAAGTCCAACGCATTGGAAAAACAATTCTGCGTGAGTTGCCTAACACAACCGCCATGCTCACTTTCAGCGAAGACACCGTACCAATGCTCTATGATTCAATAAATTTTCTGTATGATTTCGGATTTAAAAAGGTCGTTACCGCACTGAACTATTCAGGTGTCTGGAGTGAGGCTGGTTTTGCAGCGCTGAGAGCGGAATATGAGCGCCTTGCCACATGGTATGGTGACAAACTCCTAAACAATGATACTTTTGCCCTGCCGCTTTTTGATGGTAAGTTTATAAATCTGCTGACCCCTCAAATAGACGAGGGACGTTGCATCCCCGGCAAGCTTCGAATTTCCATAGCCACCGACGGGAGCATTTATCCATGCACTCAATATGTAGGTCTCAGCGAATATTTGTTGGGTAATGCAAATCATGACCATGTACCTGACAAATCCAAGCTGGAGACACTTTCCACAGAATACGCAAAAGAGTTGCCAAGCTGTGATGGATGCGCTATCAGCAAGCGTTGCGACCATATGTGCGGCTGCGAAAACATTGCCAGCACAGGTTTTGCACGCAGAATCTCTCCGTTGATATGCGCACATGAGCGAATGCTTGTTGGTATTACGGATTGTTTAGGAGAAAGAGTTTTCAAGGCAAACGCTTAGATTTCACTTGCCTGCACAGATAGAGTCTGAATCAAAGACCTCAGAGTAAGCTATGCCCTAGCTTCTTTTACCAGCGGTACCAAGAACATGCTTGCGTCGCATGAGCACCGCAAACAATGCAGCAGACACCGCCATGAGTAACCCCACCAATGCGAACGTAGTTTGATAGGAAATAACCCCGAGAAGAATACCCGCAACCATTGGTCCTGCCGCCTGCCCTATGTCCATAATGCTTGAGAGCACCCCCATGGCACCACCACGTCCCTCCGTACGCGACATGTCAGCTACCAATGCCGAGGTGGAAACCGTAACAGTGGCAAGCCCCAACCCAAAAAGTGCCATCAGCAATAGTAAGGCGGCATAATTACTCCAAAGTAGCATCGCCGAGGCAGCAATTCCTCCAAGCAACAACCCGACGCTGATGAGCAAAATGCGTCCAAAGCGGTCAGACAGGCGCCCCATTGCCGGCTTAGAAAACGCAGCAGCCAGTATTTGCACCGTGAAAAGTATTCCGATTTGCCAGGCGGGGTAACCGTACGTTTCATTCAAATATATTGGAAGGAATGTTTCCATACAGCCAAAGGCAAAATACTGCACAGCTTCAATACCGCTGGTTGCCAGTATGCCGCCATGGTGAAAAATAAATGCTATCTCCTGCCCGTATTTACGGCAATGTTGCCGTAAAGCCTCTTTTGCTTTTGTCGAGGCAACCGTTGCAAAACGCAATCGGGATATCGCCAGCAACGCCAGCACACCCGCCACACCGTCAGCTATATAAATCCAGCGGAAATTATCGCCGAAGATGAGTAACCCGCCGGCAAAAGGGGCGAGAAAGCGCCCTATCATGGTAGCCGAAGAATACCAAGCAATGCGCTCTCCGCGTCCGCTGGAATAGGTATCAGCCACCGCAGCAAGAGCAACCGGTCCCAAAATAGCCGTTGCCAAGCCGTGATATATACGCACAACCACAAGATGCCACGGAGCAGTTATCAACAGATACAGAAACGGCGCAGTGGCAAAAACAAAAGCAGCCGCCAGCAATACACGGCGCCGTCCAATGATATCCGACAGCATCCCGGCAGGCAGGCTAACCACTATACCCACAATCGTCGATGCAGCAGCAATAAACCCAACCATGGAGACCGGAACGCCCATTGAGCGAATAAAAAGAGGTAAAGCGGGGTTTTTGGCCATGGTAGAACTGAAAACAGCCAATCCTCCGCTGAGACACAGCAGCAGAAACGGAGTCAGTCTGAGTTTAATCTTCATCGGCGTGGCACAGAAAAAGCAATTATGCCAAAAACGCAATCCAGCCCTGCTTAGTGCCCCGACTCAAGCAGCAAACAATTGCAGCAAATTTTCCATCTGTAGCACCGACATTATCATACCACTTTAACGTCGTGGAATTAACTTACTGTTCCGTGGGTATTAGAAAAAGCAATGCAGCGACCATATGGTCGCTGCATTGCGAACTAAACTTGCGTAATATTACCTGCAAAGACAATCTTTAATACTGTCTTGGCTTAGGCATGCTTTCCTGGCGCTTGCGCCGACGGGCACTCTTTTTGGTCTTAATACGCTCTGCATCCCCCCGGGAGATGAAATACTCATGGGCTCTTGCTTCACGCAAAACGCCCTCTGTTTGCACCATTCTTTGGAAACGCTTAAGCAGCGAATCCTGAGATTCGCCATCGCGAATGGTCACTTTCAAAGACAACTTACTTCACCTCCTCCGCAGAGACTTTCAGACAATCATACATGGGCTGACATTATATCAACCCATGTATAAATTTTACCTGTTAGAGTTAACTTTCTAGCGCTTAATGCTGCGATAACAGTCGCTGCAATAAACCGGCTTGTCGCCACGAGGTTGGAAAGGAACCTCTGTTGACTTACCGCAACTTGCACAAGTAGTCGGGAACATCTGACGGGCACCGCCGCCAAATCCACCAGCACCACCGCGCTCTGCCTTACGAGCCTGACGGCATGAAGGGCAGCGTTTAGGCTCATTGGTATAACCCTTTGACTGGAAGAACTCCTGATCCTGGGCGCTGAAAGCAAACGTTGCGCCGCAATCACAGCACTGGATTGACTTGTCCTCAAACACTATGGATGACCTCCTCTCTTAATTTCAGTTCGAAGTTTTTGGTCATCCAGCGTGATACAAATAGCAATAGAGCATGTAATAACCTAAACCTAAACCTCCGACATTATACATTACCGCTACACACTGTGCAACACACACCAAGCGCAGCCACTTTTTTCATTCAAATTACGCAGAGCCAAAACGCACAGTGTGATGCAAATCGCACAAAGTGCGATACAGCAGCGCAATTACAAAATACCGGCTTATTATTCAACCTTATCAATGCGGTACTGCACTTTTCCGGCAGGCACAATCACCTCCACTGTTTCGCCCTGATTACGACCGATAAGCGCTTTTCCGATAGGGGAAATATGCGAAATTTTACCATCAACCGGGTTGGCCTCTTTAGGTCCAACGATGGTATAGCACTGCTTTTTACCCGAAGATAACGTCTCAAGCGTCACTGTTTTACCCACACAAACTCGTGAGCCGGCATGCTCATTCTGTGCAATAATAGTCGCGTTCTTGAGAGTGCTCTCAAGTTCTTGTATGCGACCATCAATATAGCCCAACTGCTCACGCGCCGCATGCAGTGGTGCATTTTCACGGAAATCTTTATCGGCTGCGGCGCGGCGGATTTCCTCTAGCACAGCCGGGCGCCGGCTTTTCAAATCATTGAGTTCTATTACAATATCGTCATAGCCTTTTTGTGTCAGAACACACATCTCCGACTGGGATTGCTCACGCGCAGTTTTGGAAACACCAGACATCTATTTACCTTTCAAACAGAATATTTTGATTATCACAGCGTACTTTTCTTCTTAAATGGCCACGCAATATCCTTCAGCAAATGCAGCATAGCACGTCCGTGCCAGTCAAATCCAACATGTGAAGAAGCCGAGAGTTTTTGCATCACATTGTTACGCTGCGCCCAACGGGCAAGCTTTTCAATACGCACGGCACTTAGCCTGCCGAATAGGCGATGCCCCTGCCATCCAAGGCGCAACTCACGCCCCAGTAATTCACGGCACTTTTTATCATATGCACTCATGCTGCGGGCGGAAAAATCGCCCTTTTCAACGGCTCCGTACAACACTGATGCAGCAATATCGGCACAAAGCATTCCAAAATACAGTCCGCCGCCTGTAAGCGGTTTAACCTGCCCTGCCGCATCACCTGCCAAAAGCACCCTTGCCGCACTGATGCGCTTTGGGGCGCGCAGGGTTATTCCCCGATATGACGGACGTCCCATCAGCGCCGCCACACGCCCACGCCTCTGCAACTCTGAGATAAAAAAAAACAGGTGCTCCGATGTTTGCTTATCAGACATCAAACCAGCCAGTGCGCGGTTTGCATCCAGCGGCACAAGCCATGCAAAATATCCCGGAGCCAGCGTTCGTCCCAAAAACACCTCCACCTCATGTAAATCACAGGATTCCACCTCCACCTGAGCCCCAACTGTCCAAGCACGAGCTTTTCCCAACCCCAGCGCATGTGGCAGGCGTGAGGCAAAACCGCAGGTCAGCACCACGGCGCGGGCGCCAAAATACGACACCTCTCCATTATACGCAGAGCGAACAATGACACCGTCTGGGTTAATTTGTATCTCGCTGACGTGCTGCCCCAATAAATAGTCTGCGCCGCTGTCTTGCGTCAGGCGCGCCATATAGGCATTAAATGTACCCCTGTCGATGGCAACCGCCTGCACCTCTTCGCGCTCCATACGCAAAACAGTACCCGCCGGTGTATACACAGAGGCACTGTTAAACCGGTGCAAAGAAAGCTCAGGTGGAATCGAGAAATGCCGCATGCACTCGCAACTGACAATACCCGTGCAGCACACAGACTGCCCCACAGCGGTATTTTTCTCCAGCACGGCCACCTGGTGCCCTGCTTTTGCCAGTTCCGTCGCCACACGGCAGCCTACCGGTCCGCCGCCCACAATTACAAAATCATAACGATTCAAAACATCAAACCCAAAGAGGTATCTAAAGCAGATTATAACACAGCATACTCCCTAAAAATTTGCGCCTTGCCACGCTAAATTGCCAGCTTGCGCACCTCATGTTAGAATAATCACCCGATGGAAATGTGCAAATTAACGATGGAATTGATTTTAGGATGGAGATAGAGTTCATCCAATCTTGAGTAGTTAGGAAATATCGCGCAATGGCAAAACACAATCTTGTAATCGTTGAATCCCCGGCCAAGGCTAAAACGCTGGCACGCATGCTGGGTAAAAATTATGTCATCAAAGCATCTCTCGGACATATCCGTGACCTGCCCAAGAGCCGCATCGGTGTGGATATTGAAAATGATTTCGCCCCGAAATATGTAGTATCACGCGACAAGAGTAAGACGGCCAAAGAACTCAAAGATGCCGTCCGGGGTGCCACCTCTGTATATCTGGCAACCGACCCCGACCGCGAGGGCGAGGCCATCGCCTGGCATCTGTCGGAAATCACCCGCAGCGCCAACACTCAATTCCGCCGCGTAGTATTCCATGAGATCACTGACGATGCCATCGCCGAGGCATTTAAGCATCCGCGTGACGTGAACATGCATCTTGTGGATACCCAACAGGCACGACGCATCGTAGACAGACTTCTTGGATATAAGCTTTCTCCGCTTTTGTGGAGAAAAGTGCGCCGCGGTCTATCCGCCGGACGTGTTCAGTCAATTGCGGTAAAAATTGTGGTGGATCGCGAGCGTGAAATTGAGAAATTTGTGCCGGTGGAATACTGGACTTTAGCTGCCGAATTACTAAAACAAAACACCAAAAAACCTGAGTTCCGTGCCACGCTTGTGGGGCTTGCAGATGGCAAAAAACTGCCGGTAAACGATAAAAAAACTGCCGATGCTGTCAAGGGCGAATTGCAGAAGGCTGACTACTCAGTGCTGAAAATCGGCACGAAGCAGATAAAGCGCTCCCCAGCCCCTCCTTTCATCACCTCCACCATGCAGCAGGAAGCCTGGCGTCATTTCCGTTTTTCGGCAAAAAAAACCATGTCGCTGGCGCAGCAGCTT
The DNA here is from genome assembly GCA_009784845.1 of Dehalococcoidia bacterium. The sequence goes on from WQXK01000027.1 coordinate 7,887, forward strand.
TACGAAGGCTTACCCATCGGGAAAGAAGGGAGTGTGGGTCTTATCACCTATATGCGTACAGACTCCACGCACGTTGCCGCGCATGCCATAACTGAGGCGCGCGAATACATCAGTGGCAAATATGGTGCAGACTATCTGCCCAAGAAAGCACGCTTTTTCACAAGCAAGGTCAAGGGGGCACAGGAAGCACACGAGGCCATACGCCCGACGCAAATCATGAGAGAGCCGTCCTCCATCAAGGAATATCTGAGTTCCGAACAGCACAAGCTTTACCGGCTTATCTGGCAGCGCATGGTGGCATCACAGATGGCAGAGGCTCTGTTCGACAACACAACTATCGACATAGAGGCTAAGAACAAGACAGCAAAAACCAGTTACCTTCTGCGCACGCAAAACTCGGTTAACGTCTTTTCGGGTTTCATCACGCTTTATGCAGAACAAAAAGATGACGATGACGCAGACGACAAAAAGGCTTTCGCACTACCAAAGCTGGCTAAGGGCGACGTTCTGAATTTGGTGGATCTTTCCGCAGAACAAAACTTTACCAAGCCGCCTCTGCGTTTTACCGAAGCCACACTGATTAAAATGCTGGAGCAGAACGGCATCGGGCGTCCGTCCACATACGCACCCATCATGGCTACCATTCAGGACCGCGAGTACATAAACAAAACAGGTGGTGCTTTCCAGCCTACCGAACTTGGCTGTCTGGTAACGGATATGCTTTCGGAGCACTTCGGCGATATCATCAACATTGAGTATACGGCCCATATGGAAGACGAACTCGACAAGGTAGCCAATGCCGAGAACAACTGGGTATGCGTTGTACGTGATTTTTACAAGCCACTGGAGCAGGACTTATCCAAGGCCAGTGAAATAATTGAGAAAGTCAAAATTGCCGACGAGCAAACCGGTGAAAACTGCCCCGACTGTGGAAAGACACTGGTATTCAAGATGGGACGCTTCGGCAAGTTTATCGCCTGCTCAAGCTATCCGGAGTGCAAATACCACACCAATTTCCGCATTAAAACCGGGGTTCCATGTCCTGATTGCCCCGCGGGCGGCGAGTTAATTGGGCGCTTCAGTAAGAAAGGGAAAATCTTTTATGGTTGCAGCGCATATCCCAAGCATAAGTTTGCCGTCAACAGCAAGCCGTTGCCACAACCCTGCCCTGAATGCGGCAAGTTGCTGATTGAGGCAGGAGCCAAAAGCGTACGCTGCACTGCATGCAAATACAAGGGTAAAAAGGCAGAATAGGACACATGCAAAATGCCGCCCAAGGTTATGTGGAACGCTTCGTAAATTACCTTGAGGCGGAAAAGCATGTTTCGCGCTATACCGTACGCAACTATACAAGCGACCTTATCGGCTACACACGCCACGGCACAGAAAAAGGATTCTTTCAGTTCCTTGATCATCAAAGGATTCACTCTTTCGCAGAGGTAGATAAAACTGTTGTGCGCGCCTATCTGAGTCATCTGATAGACCAGCGCATAGCCAAGGTAAGTATTGCGCGCAAACTGTCAGCCATACGTGCTTTTTATCGCTTTCTGGTGCGCGAGCATATAATTGAGCATAACCCTGTAGAGTTAATTGTATCCCCCAAGCAGGCACACCGCTTACCTGAGTTTTTGACGCATGACGAAATAAGTGCATTGTTGGCAATGCCGGATTGCACCACACCACTGGGCCTGCGCGATAATGCCATCTTGGAACTGTTTTACGCTGCCGGTTTGCGCGTAAGCGAACTGGTCGGCTTGGATCTGCAACGATTGGACCTCTCATCGCGCGAAATCCGCGTCATGGGCAAAGGGAATAAGGAGCGTTTGGTCATTGTCGGGGCACCAGCTGTACAGGCGCTGCAGAACTATCTAGACGTCGCACGCCCCAAACTTGAAACCGAAACTTCTACACAAGCTGTTTTTCTTAATTACAAAGGCAGGCGCCTAACCGAACGCTGGGTTCAAAGGCAAATATTGAAATACACCCGCGCTGCCGGAATATCCAAAAAAGTACACCCTCACACCATACGCCATACCTTTGCCACGCACCTATTAGATGGAGGTGCCGACCTGCGGGTGGTACAGGACTTGCTGGGGCATGCCGACCTGTCCACCACACAGATTTACACACATATAACACAAAATCAGGCGCGCCGGGTTTATATGGACGCACACCCAATGGCTACATTAAAGGACAAAGCAAATGAACACAGCCATGCGGCTTCAGAAACTGCGAAATAGCCTGTCAGAAAAAAATATTACGGCACTGCTGGTAACGCAACCGGAAAACCGCCAATATCTGTCGGGGTTCTGCGGCTCGGCAGGTTACCTGCTCATTACGGCAGACAAGGCACTGCTCGCCACAGACTCCCGTTACATAGAACAAGCGGGGCACCAGGCACCAAACTATCAGTTGTTTGAAAGCAGATCTGAGCTGTACAAATGGTTGCCTGAGTTTTTATGCGGGTTGGGCTTGAATGAACTGGCTTTTGAAGCCGAAAGTTTATCGTTCTGGCATTACAGTCAAATCAAAGATATCGTCAAACCCTTTGGTATTGCACTTGTGCCGGTAAATGGATTGGTGGAAAACCTGCGCATGAGCAAAGATGAGGACGAGATCGCGCTTATCAGAAAGGCCGCATCCCTAAGTGACGCCGCCATTGAACACATGCGTAATACCATGCATATCGGCATGAGCGAATTGGAGGTGGCATGGCGGATTGAAAAACACATGCGGGAACACGGCAGTGAAACGCTCCCATTTGAGGTAATTGTAGCCGCCGGGTG
>WQXK01000028.1 GCA_009784845.1 Dehalococcoidia bacterium
AAAGCCGACGTGGAGGCATGCTTTGCGTGTTATGACGAGACAACCAGTGTTAAAGTCGGCTCAGATTTGGGGGAAAACTAAGAAATAACGCGGCAGTTGTTACAAGGAGGTCTTTGCGATGCCTATTACGGAAATACTTGCCCGAAATGCTGAATTATATGGCGATAAGAAATGTTTGACAGAAATCAATCCGGAACTTGAGGAGCGGAATGCACAAACGTGGAAAGATTTTGCCTTGGTAGAATCGGCCCATAACATCAAATATAGAAAAGAGTTGACGTGGCGTTCGTTTGACGAAAAAACCAACCAGTTTGCCGAACTTCTGTTAGAACGCGGATGTAAGCGCGGTGACAAGGTTGGCATATTGCTCATGAATTGTATCGAGTGGTTGCCCATCTACTTTGGTATTCTGAAAGCCGGTGCGATTGTTGTCCCGCTAAACTTTAGATACTCGTCAGATGAAATCAGGTATGCACTTGATCTGGCCGATGTTTCCGTGCTGGTATTTGGTCCTGAGTTTATTGAGCGCATGCGTGCCATCAAGGATGACATTCAAGCTGCGCGCGCATTGTATTTTGTCGGTGACGACTGCCCTGATTTTGCCGAGAGTTATGAGAAAGCCTCAGTCTCCTGCTCAAAACAGGCACCGAACGTAGCGCTTTCAGATACGGATGACGCTGCCATCTACTTTTCATCCGGAACAACTGGATTCCCGAAGGCTATTTTGCATTCGCATCTAAGCCTTGTTACGTCTTGTAAGGTAGAGCAAAACCATCACGGACAAACGCCGGATGATATTTTCCTTTGTATTCCGCCGCTTTATCATACCGGTGCTAAGATGCACTGGTTCGGCAGCCTGCTTGTCGGCGGAAGCGCTATATTGCTGCGCGGCATACGCCCGAAATGGATTATTGAAACTGTTGCAAATGAGAAAGTGAGTATTGTATGGCTTTTGGTGCCTTGGGCGCAGGATATACTTGATGCCATTGAAAATGGTGAAATCAATTTGAATGATTACGACTTGAGCGCATGGCGCCTTATGCATATCGGTGCGCAGCCTGTTCCGCCAAGCCTGATACGTCGCTGGAAACAGTATTTCCCAAAGCATGAGTATGACACAAATTACGGGCTCTCTGAGTCAAGCGGACCTGGTGCGGTGCATCTTGGCGTGGAGAATGAACATAAGGTTGGTGCCATCGGCAAGGCTGGCTACGGCTGGCAGGTAAAAATTGTTGATGATGACGGCAAGCCCGTCAGCAGAGGCGACGTCGGGGAGTTGATATTATGCGGAGATAGCGTAATGAAGTGTTATTACAAAGACCCTGAAGCAACATCTGCCACGATCAAGGACGGCTGGTTATACACGGGTGATATGGCATGCGAGGACTCCGATGGCTTTATATTCCTTGTTGATAGAAAAAAAGACGTGATTATCACTGGTGGTGAAAATATCTATCCTGTGCAGATAGAATCGTTCCTGCGAGGCTACGATAAAATAAAGGACGCAGCTGTAATCGGTTTGGCGGACTACAGGCTGGGCGAGCTTGCTGCTGCGGTTATAGAAATAAAGCCTGGTGTTGAATGCGACGAAGAGGAAATCAGGCAGTTTTGCATGCAACTGCCGCGCTACAAGCGCCCGTACAGAATTATTTTCGATAATGTGCCGCGTAATGCCACGGGTAAAATTGAAAAGCCCAAACTGCGTGCAAAGTATTGCGGCGGTAGTATCGTAAAAAAACAAATCGAGAATTGAGCCGGGCTAGCACAAAGGGGCTTGTCCTTTGGCTAATGCCGACAGGCAGGCGTTAATTTGCTCGTCTGGCAAGCCGTCAACGCGGATTAGTTTTCGGCGTGATGAATGCCCTTTAATTATTGAGACGGCGCTCTTGTTCAGATTAAGCACCGAGCAAAGAAATTCAACCAGTTTCTCGTTGGCTTTTCCATCAACAGGTGGTGCGGCGATTTTGATGCGCCATTCGCCCTCTTTGAAACCGGTCACAGCGTTTGCTTTGGCGCCTGGCGTCACATGTGCGGAAATAATAACGTCTTTATTCTTCGTCGTAATGCCCACCACCTTTCTCAGCATAGGTGTGTTGAAAAATACCACTGTGCTATTATATCAGAGCAAACGGAGTATCGCGGAATAATATGTCAGAGCAGACGCAAAATATTGTAGATATGTTACGCAACAAAGGGCTGACGCTTGGTGTGGCGGAGTCGGCCACAGGTGGGCTTGTTTCGCATCTTTTCACCAATGTCCCCGGCTCCTCTGATGTATACAAGGGCTCTGTTACGGCCTATGCCAATCAAACTAAGATAGCCGTGCTTGGTGTTAAGCCGGAAACCTTGCAGCAGTATGGTGCGGTGAGCCCGCAGGTGGCTGAGGAGATGGCTAAAGGCTGCTGCTGCGTGCTAAATGCTGACATTTGCGTATCAGACACCGGCATTGCGGGACCTGGAGGTGCGACGCCGGATAAGCCGCTAGGGCTTTTTTATATGGGGCTGGCGCATCAAACGACGGTGTGTAGCCAAAAACATATTTTCCAAGGAGACCGCGAGGAAAACAAAAAGCTTGCGGCGCAGGTCATTTTTGATTGGCTTGAGGCCTATCTGCAAAATTTGGAGTAGCATATGACGATTAGTTTTGGTCAACAACAATCCTTCCGTGTGGTAACCTGCTTTTTGATGCGTGACGGGCTCATACTTATACTGAGACGCTCCAATAAGGTGGGCACGTTTCAGGGCAAGTGGGCTGCTGTTTCGGGTTTTATTGAGTCATATCCGCAAAGCCAGAGTTTGCTGGAAATTAAGGAAGAAACAGGGCTGGAATTTTCCGACGTGGAGTTGGTAAGAGCCGGCTTGCCATTTGAAATTGATGATGAGGATAATGGTGTGCTGTGGGTAATTCACCCATACCTGTACAATGTAATAAGCCAGAATGATATCATGATTGATGCCGAGCATTTTGAGTATGAGTGGATTATGCCTGAGAGTTTGTCCAAGTACGATACCGTGCCCGGATTGCAGGAAGCACTGGAACGGGTTATGTGTGAAGAGGAATAGTGGAAACACCTGAGTTTCAGGGTGCCCCAGATGCGCGCATGCTGCTGGATTTGACGATTGAGCGCATGCCTTACGGACGCTATAAAGACTATTTCATGTGTGACCTGCCTGAGCCTTATCTCGTGTGGATGAAAAACAACGGTTTTCCGGCAGGACGGCTGGGTGTTATGCTGGAATCACTGTATGAGATAAAGGCGAATGGGTTGGATTACCTGCTAAGGAATATCCAAAAGCTGTAACACAAGACGTGCCGCATAACACAGGGATATTTAAATAGAGCCTGCCGGCTATTTGCCTAGATTGCGCCGGCATAGTTGCGATGTTATACTGGGCTTACTTTAACTGATTAGAAAGCGATTACATGAGACGTATTGATGGTCGTTCTTTTGATGCACTGCGCAACGTAAGCATCACCACGAGTTTTCAAAGTTTTGCGGAAGGCTCGGTTTTGATTGAACTGGGAAAGACGCGGGTTTGTTGCTCAGTGAGTCTTGAAGAAAAGGTTCCGGTGTTTCTCAAGGGGCGTGGTTCCGGTTGGGTAACCGCCGAGTATTCCATGTTGCCTCGTTCTACACTTACCCGTTCGCCGCGTGATGCAACGCAAGGTAAGGTCTCCGGTCGAAGCCATGAGATACAGCGTCTTATTGGGCGCGCCCTGCGTGCTGTTACGGATTTGCCCGAGTTGGGTGAGCGTTCGCTGATGGTGGACTGCGACGTCTTACAGGCGGATGGCGGGACTCGTACTGCTGCTATAACTGGTGCGTATGTGGCGTTGTATCAGGCCTTGCAGACGCTTGCGCATATGGGCATCATATCATCGGTGCCTTTGAACGGTGCTATTGCAGCCACTTCCGTTGGCATTGTACGCGGTAATCTCCTGCTCGATCTATGCTACGATGAGGACTGCAACGCCGAGGCTGATTTCAATGTGGCTATGACCGACAAAGGTGAATTTGTAGAGGTACAGGGAACAGGCGAAAGCAAGCCTTTTTCCCGTGAGAGTTTGGACGAGATGTTGCGACTGGCGCAAAAAGGTATAAAAGAACTTTTTGTGGTGCAGCAAGAGGCTATTGAGCGCATCAAGAAGATGTAGAAATTTCAATAATGCGAGAGCAACTGTGTCATTCGTATTGTATTGCAAAATATTTAGAGGATGGCATTGTGAGGAAGGATTTCTAAAGGTATAAAAGCTAAACGTTGCGAGCGGAGGTATTCTATGATTGATATTGATGAACTGCAAAAGAAAGGCTGTCTGGCGAAAGAGGCGTCGCGTAAGCTGGCGTATACCACTACTGCTGTCAAGGATGCCGCTTTGTCGCTAATTGCGCGCAGGTTGCGGGAGGACAATGAACGCATACTTGCCGCCAACCAGCTTGACTACGCCGATGCCAAGGCATCGGGCATGAGTGATGCCATGCTGGACCGCTTGCTGCTCACGTCTGAGCGCATTGACGGCATGGCTAAAGACGTGGAGACAGTTGCTGCCTTGCCGGATCCAATTGGCGAGATGCTTGACATGCATACGCTGCAGAACGGACTGCAAATCGGCAAAAAACGTGTGCCCCTGGGCGTTATTGCGGCGATTTATGAAAGCCGCCCCAACGTCACCATAGATATCGCCTCCTTATGCATTAAATCGGGCAATGCTGTCATCTTGCGCGGCGGAAAGGAAACATTGCGCTCAAATCAGGTGTTGGCAGAGATAACTCAGGCGGCACTGCGAGAGGCGGGTGTTCCTGCAGCAGCGGTGCAGCTTATTGAGAATACGGATCGTTCCGTGGTGAGTGAACTGCTTAAAATGCGCGATACGATTGATTTGGTTATTCCGCGTGGCGGCGAGGGATTAATTAAATTTGTGCGCGACAACTCGCTTATCCCTGTAGTTGCAGGCGGCATAGGCGTTTGTCACACCTTCGTGGATGCCTCGGCAAATTTGGAAAAAGCAGTGCATATTGTGTATAACGCCAAGGTACAGCGCCCTACTGTATGCAACGCACTCGATACCATACTTGTGCATAAGGACATAGCGCAAGTCTTTGTACCAGCCATGGCATGGGAGTTGAACAAGGCAGGTATGGAATTTCATTGCGACGGGGCTTCGTTGTCCATATTGGGCAAACTGGGCGGTCTCAGGCTGGTTCCGGCAGTTGATGCCGATTGGGGAAAAGAATTCCTGTCTCTTGTGCTGGCAGTTAAAGTGGTAGACTCGTTTGATGCTGCGCTTGAGCATATTGCCTGCTTCGGATCAGGTCATACGGAGGCTATACTCACAGAAAATTATACCAATGCACAACGTTTCTTAAATGAGGTGGATGCCGCAGCTGTGATGGTTAATGCCAGTACCCGTTTCACCGACGGGTCTCAGTTTGGGCTTGGGGCAGAGTTGGGCATTAGTACACAGAAAATGCATGCACGTGGACCGCTCGGGCTGAAAGAAATCACGTCTTATAAATGGATTGTTTACGGCAACTGGCAAGCAAGGTCGTAGTATATGCAGTTTTCATGGCAGTGTGCGTTGAATAAGTAAAAATTGATAGAAACAGTTGAAAGTTATCACTTGTTGTAACCGGAGGAAAATATGAACGGCTCTATTCTTGATACGATAGGTAATACTCCCCTTGTGTGCATAAACAGTTTGTGCAAAAAGGCTGGGGTGAAAATTTATGCCAAGGTGGAAGGCAGCAACCCTACCGGCAGTATCAAGGACCGCATCGCGCTTAAAATGATTGAACAGGCCGAACTTGCTGGCACATTGAAGCGTGGGATGAATATTATTGAGGCTACATCCGGCAATACGGGAATCGGCTTGGCAATGATTGGTGCAGTAAAAGGGTATGCCGTGACGATTGTGATGAGCGAGGCGGTTTCAATGGAACGAAAGCGTATGATTGCGGCATTCGGTGCAAAAGTTGTTCTTACGCCTGCGGAGAACGGCACAGACGGAGCCATAATGAAAGCCCGCAGCATGATAGAGCAGAATAAGGAACTATATTTTAACCCGAACCAGTTTTCCAACGAGTACAATAAAATTGCACACTACAGAACAACTGCCGAGGAAATCTGGCAGCAGAGTGAGGGAAAAGTCACCCATTTTGTTTCATCCATTGGTACGTCCGGGACACTTATTGGTGTGGGTATGGGGCTTAAGGAAAGAAACCCAAATATTAAGGTCATCGAGGCGCAGCCGGTTAAGGGGCACTATATCCAAGGCTTGAAGAACATGGAAGAGGCCATTGTGCCTGAGATATATGACATTTCAATCATTGATAGAAGTATTATGATTGAAACTGAAGACGCTTTCGCTATGACGCGGCGCATAATCCTTGAAGAGGGCATTTTCGTTGGCATGTCGAGTGGTGCGGCGATGTTGGCTGCACTTGAGGTGGCAAACGATATAGAAGAAGGTCTTATAGCCGTAGTCTTTCCAGACAGGGGCGAGAAGTATTTAAGCACTGCGTTGTTTGATAAACAAAGCTAGCTAGAAACAGCCCGCGAAACAAGACAATTTGCTTGTCGGACGAGTTGATGTGAAAGAAATGAAACCTTCAGATTTTTTGCGGTTTCTGCTATTTCAGTTCGCTGCTACCGCGAAAACGGAAGCAGTGTAGTGGTAATAAGCCGGATATCGCCTTATTGAGTTTGCGGTTGAGAATACAGCGTCCGCGTCGTCCGTCAGCCAGTTCCAGAATATAACTACCATCAGAGATGCGTATGTACTCAGCCAGATTTAGCTCGCCCCACCAGTTGTTGTGGGATGCATCAAGCAAGCGGTAGTCGACCTCAACTATTAGTTCGCCATTGATACTGTCGTATAATTTGCCTTGTGCCATCAAATCACCTGTTATGAAATAGTGTCAGATTATTGCGATGAATAAACTCGGCGCCGAAGTCGTAGCCAAGCGTCTGAGCAATTTGGGTGGAATGCGACCCTTTTATGCGTTGCATGTCGGATGAATTGTAATTAACGATGCCGTTGCCGATACGCAACCCTTTTGTGCAAATGTCCACCAAGTCGCCGCGTTGCCATTCTCCGTGTATCTCAAGAACGCCTGCTGGGAGCAAACTTTTGTTCTGGTGGGTTATGGCATCCGTTGCACCATCATCTATTGATACGCTGCCGCGAGTGCATAACCCTGAGAGCATCCAGCGCTCACGACTTTCCAATTTTGTGACCTGCGGCACAAAACGCGTGCCGATAGCTTCGCCCTGCGCCAGTTTCTGAATAATATCAGGCTGGTTGCCGTTGGCGATAATCACGCTTACACCAGAGTTTGTGGCAAGTCGTGCCGCTTCAATTTTAGTGGTCATGCCGCCTGTGCCGAGTTTGCTTGTTGTAGTGCCTGCCATGTTTTCGATGGTGGCGTCAATATTGTGCACCTCAGGTATAAGGCAGGCGTCAGGGTTGGTGTGAGGATCGGCAGTATATAGGCCTGAGATGTCGCTTAGTATTATGAGTAAATCGGCATCTACAAGGTTGGCAACCATGGCGGAAAGATTATCATTGTCGCCGAAGCGGGCTCCGGCTAACTCGTCAACAGCCACTACGTCATTTTCGTTGACGATGCCTACAATGCCAAGCTCGAGCAAACTGATAAATGTATTGCGGGCGTTGAGATAACCCGAGCGGTCTGACAGGTCGGCTTTGGTCAGCAGTGCCTGTGCCACTGTGATGTGATGTTTTTCAAAAAGTTCTTCATAAACCTGCATTAGGTGAGCCTGCCCTATTGCTGCCAGCACCTGCCGTAGTGGTATGCCGTGAAGTTCATGGTTGGCTTTGAGGCGGTGTCTCCCTGCCGCTATGGCACCCGATGTCACTATGACGACCTCAGCACCAACGGCATGAATGCGAGCCACCTGTGAGACGAGTTTGGACATGATATCCATATCCAAATGGTCGCCATTGCCGGTAAGCAGGCTGGTGCCAAGCTTGAGCACGATGCGTTTGTAGGTCAAATTTGATGTGTCCATAGCTTCTAACCCCGCTATTATAGCAATCTTGATGCAATAGGAACAAGAAACGCGGACGGCTTCCGGAAATTGTGCTACTCAAAATCTGCTATAGTAATAGATAATATATCTTTAGATCGGGCGGTTTTGCCGTCCGGTCGTTTTGGCGTTTGGGAAAACATGAGAATAGATGCATTGATGGGATTGTTGCGCGGCAGTGAGGATTACTGCCGTCTTGCAGCATCGCTTAAAATGGGCTCGGCGCAAACGCTGGTTATCGAAGAGGCTAAGGCGTATTTGTTAGCTATGCTTTTTACTGAGTTGAGCCGTCCTATGGTGATAGTATCCCCTCAGCCTGGAAAAACACGCAAACTGGCGGAACAATTGATGTCTTGGCTTGGAGCGGAAACCGTTACCCAAATAGCTGAATCTGTCACTCTGCCTTATACGCGCGCCACCTCGGACGCAATTTCGGCGCTTGAGCATATTCAGGCGCTTTCGCGCCTGGCGCATCCGGCAGATAACGCAACTGCGCCACTGATATTGACCTCGACCTCAGCGTTGTTGCAAAAACTGCCGTCATCATCGGCTTTTCGTTCCGCTTGGATGGTGTTGCGTTGTGGTATGGAACTTAATCCGCTGAAGCTGGTGGAGCAATTGTCATTTTTGGGCTATCAAAACGAAAGTCTGGTGGAAATCCCGGGGAATTATAGCCGCCGTGGCGATATACTGGATATTTATGCCCCTACGGAGGAATTCCCCATAAGGATGGAGTTCTTTGGCAATAGCGTAGAAAGCATGCGGTATTTTGACCCGCTCAGCCAGCGCTCGCTGAATGCAGTGGATAAGGCGAACATCGGTCCTGCATCAGAGATGGCGACGCATTTTACCAATGGGGCACACGCTTTACATAATGCAATAACAGGGCAGGATTTAGGTAATCTCAGCATAGAGGCACGTCATAAGTTTGAAGCTGACATTGAGTTGAGTGCAGCCGGACAACTGCCTGTTGAAATGGCGTTTTATGCTCCGTTGTTTCATTCGGACACACTCCTTTCCTATCTTCCACATGGTTGTTTACTGGTATTGGATGAGCCTGAGTTTATCGAAGAAGAGGCTGTTTTTATCAACAAAGAGAGCGCTAGGATTTTTTCCGAAAAAGTAGAAGCACAGGAATTGCCTGCCAATTTCCCGCGCTTACATCTCAGTTGGCAGGAGTTGCAGTTGGGGCTTGAGGGCGCACAACGCTTGGAATTGGTTGATTGGCATAGGGCGGGAGAAAGTGAAGCCATACGCTTGCCGTTTGTTCCAGCCAAAAGCTATGCAGGGCAGTTACCGCGTTGGCTTGAACGCGTCAAGGAATTGATGTCAAATAAGAGGCGCGTGGTTGTGGTAAGCCACCAAGCGGAACGCTTATGCGAGCTGCTTGAAAATGACGGAGTGCAGGTATCAGTTGAGAGCACTTTGAAGAAGATGCCACCTCAATGCTCAATTACGCTGGTGCAGGGGATTTTATCGTCCGGATGGGAATTTGATAAGGACACGTATCTTTTTAGCGACAGAGAACTATTCGGTTATCTAAAGCAGCAACGCATTTTGCGCAAGCGACCGGTTGCACATCACAAGCTGTTTGGCGATCTCAAATCGGGCGATTACGTGGTGCATATTGAGCATGGCGTGGGCAGGTTTAATGGGGTAACCACTATGCAGAACAGCGGCATTATTCGTGAGTATATGCTGCTTGAGTATGCCGGGGGAGACAGACTATATGTGCCTACCGACCAAATTGACCGCATTGAGCGCTATATAGGCGCAGGAGACCATAGTCCGGCTCTTAGCCGCCTGAGCAGCCACGAATGGCTCAAGAGCAAAGACAAAGCCAGAGAGTCTGCCGAGAAAATAGCACAGGAGTTGCTGGAAATCTATGCGGCGCGGGAGACATCGACTGGTTTTGCTTATTCGTCGGATAATATTTGGCAGACGGAACTCGAGGCATCTTTCTCATACGTAGAAACGCCGGATCAGCTTAATGCCATTGCTCAGATTAAGGAAGATATGTCGCGTTCTCGCCCTATGGACAGGCTGGTATGCGGTGACGTGGGTTATGGCAAGACCGAAGTGGCTCTGCGAGCCGCCTTTAAGGCTATTCAGGATGGGAAGCAGGTGGCCGTTTTGGTTCCTACCACTGTGCTGGCGCAGCAACACTATGCCACATTTAAAGAAAGGCTGGCGGCGTTTCCCGTGAGGGTTGAATCACTCAGTCGCTTCAGGTCGCAACGCGAGCAAAAAGAAATTGTTTCCGGAATTGAAAGCGGTGCTGTGGATATTGTTATTGGCAC
>WQXK01000029.1 GCA_009784845.1 Dehalococcoidia bacterium
AAACAAGTGTTTGACTTTGCCCAACTGATCCTGCGCCAGTGCCTTTGTAGGAAACAGGTAGATGGCGCACGCGCGACGCTCATCCAGCGCCGTCTGCATCACCGGCAGGTTATAGCACATGCTTTTGCCTGATGCCGAAGACGTGGATACTATAACATTCTTAGCGGTACGTATGAGGTTAATCGCCTGTGTCTGATGGGTATAAAGCGGACCCAAACGATGCTGCGATAACACCTGCTGCAACACAGGGGAAAGGGGCATTTCAAGCTCGCCATAACGCGCCTCGCGCGCCTTTATCTCCTGATTGTGAACAATCTGCCCCTTGTAAAAACTCTGGCGTTTAAGGTGCGTTATAAAATTGGATATGTCCTGCATAATCTTACAAAGGAATAAGTTCTATTTCGTAGTCCAGCAACTCAACGTCAAAGTGCCCGCCTTCGACAAAGTTCACAGCCTTTGATAACACCTCATTGGAGAAACGCTGGTCATTTGATGCCACACAAACAGCAATAGTTGCCACCTGCCACAGATCATTGTCCGCCACCTCCGCTGCAGAAACATTGAAATGATTGCGCAACTGAGCAACGACGGACTTGACCTCCTGCCGTTTGCCTTTAAGTGACATATTTTCAGGCAGTCGCAGATGCAACTGTAATACACCGACATTCATGTTATATAATACGCTCGCCAATTCTCAAATATGCAGAAATTATAGCAGAAACAAGATGCCAAACAACGCAAATATGGAAAATTTACACAGGCTACACCTTATGTTATAATTTGCAAATTGCAGAGGTAAGAAAAACTGGAGAACAAATTTGTTAGATTTACAGAAAAAAAGCGAAATCATTCAGAAAAATGCGCTCCACGAGGGAGACACCGGCTCGACTGAGGTGCAAATTGCACTGCTTACGGAGCGCATAACACAGCTAACACGCCACATGACCGCTTTCGGTCATGACTATCATTCAAAGCGCAGTTTGCTCCGTCTCGTCGGACAGCGCAGAAGGTTGCTTGCTTACCTGAACAAGGAAGATGTCAACCGCTACAAGAAGCTCGTCAAAGCTCTTGGTCTGCGCAAGTAAGACACGTTACATCCTAATAACCGACAAGGAGGAAGCAAATGGCTCAACCGTTTGCAGTAGAGGACACCATAGGTGGCCGTATACTTAGTATTGAAACCGGCAAATTAGCGGCTCAAGCGAGTGCCGCTGTCACGTTGCGTTACGGAGACACAGTTGTACTCGTAACCACATGCGTCAGCCCACAGCCTCGCGATGGAGTCGATTTTTTACCACTAACCGTTGACTACGAGGAAAGGCTGTATGCCGCAGGCAAAATCCCCGGCGGCTTCATACGTCGTGAAGGAAGGCCTTCAGAAGAGGCCATCCTAACCAGCCGCCTTACAGACCGCCCGTTGCGCCCATTACTGCCCAAAACATGGCGGCGAGAAATTCAGGTCGTCATCACGGTTCTCTCGACAGACCGCGAGAACGATCCGGATACGCTGGCGATTATAGGCGGCTCATGCACGCTCGGTATGTCTGAGGTGCCTTTTGAAGGTCCTGTTGGTGCATGCCACGTAGGCTACATTGACGGACAATATGTCATCAATCCTACCATGCCTGAAATGGCAAACAGCACCTTGGACTTGGTTGTCGCATCATCCAAAACGGCAGTTGTTATGGTGGAGGCAGGAGCAAAAGAGGTGCCGGAGGATATCATCACTGGTGCTATGAAGTTTGCCCATGAAGCCAATCAAAAACTGATTGCCATGCAGGAAAAACTGATTGCTGCCGTAGGTAAAATCAAAGATGCGGCTCCACCGGCTTTTGGCAACGATGAGTTAAAAGCCGAGGTGGAACGAATACTCGCAGGACGTGTGTGGGATGCGCTTAATTTCGCCACCAAAGCTGAGCGCGAACCCAATCTCAATATTCTCAAGACCGAGTTGCTGGAGCAGCTAAAGGACAAGTATCCCGATAATGAAATTTTGGCAGCTTTCGACAATGCCATCCGGTATGCACTGCGTACTCACATATTAAAGTACGGAACAAGGGCCAATAACCGATCGCTAACACAAATCCGTCAGCTATCATGCGACGTAGAGTTGTTGCCGCGCGTACACGGCTCAGGGCTCTTCACCCGCGGAGAAACCCAAGCCCTTTCCATCACCACACTTGGCTCAGCGCGCGACGAACAGCAACTGGACGGGCTTGGTATATCCGAAAGCAAACGCTATATGCATCATTACAACTTCCCTCCGTTCTCCACCGGTGAAGTTAAGCGTGTAGGCTCACCTGGACGCCGCGAGATTGGTCACGGAGCATTGGCCGAGCGCGCCATACTTCCGGTAATTCCGCCAGAGGAGGATTTCCCGTATACCATCCGCGTGGTATCTGAAATTATGAGTTCTTCCGGCTCCACTTCCATGGCCAGCGTATGCGGCTCAACCTTGTCGCTGATGGATGCCGGTGTACCTATAAAAGCCCCTGTTGCTGGTATTTCCATGGGACTGGTTACCGGCGATAACGGCGAGTGGGTCGTGCTGACAGATATTGAAGGCATGGAAGATAACTACGGCGACATGGACTATAAAGTTGCCGGCACAATTGACGGCATAACCGCCCTGCAGCTGGACATCAAACTAAAAGGTGTCAGCTTGGAAATGCTGGAAAAGGCCATGTGGCAAAGCCGTGAGACACGCTTGTTCATTTTGGAAAGCATGCGTGGCGCTATCGCACAAAGCCGCAGTGAGCTTTCCAAATACGCACCGCGCATGTACAAGATGGTAATTGACCAGGATAAAATCGGCACGGTCATAGGTCCTGGAGGCAAAACAATCCGCTCCATCACTGACGAGAGCAAAGCCACCATAGATATCGCCCCAGACGGGACAGTAATTATCGGTGCCGTTGATGAAGCATCTGCCAAAAAAGCTATGCGCATGGTTGAGTATCTCACGCGTGAGATTAAATCCGGTGAGATTTTCACTGGTAAAGTGGTGCGCATTATGAACTTCGGTGCTTTCGTTGAGTTATTACCCGGAAAAGACGGCTTGGTGCATATATCGGAATTGGAAAACCATCGTGTAGACAAGGTAGAAGACGTCGTCAAGATAGGCGATGAAATCACAGTAAAGGTAATTGAAATTGACAGCCAGGGACGCGTCAATTTATCGCGACGCGCCTTGCTGACTCCACCGGAAGGCAGCAATCAGGAGGGAAACGCACCTTTTCGCCCTCACAACCAGCAGTCGTCCGGAGGTTTCTCCAACAGACCACGTTTCTAGACGAAAGAATCAACCGCAGAGGTGAGAGCATGTCCAAGATAAGGGTCTTGGTACACGGAGCCCTAGGCAAAATGGGGCAAACAGTAATTACGGCTCTCGGGCAGGAGCCTGATATGGAACTGGTAGGTGCGGTTGACATCAGTGCCGCAACCAGCGACCTTTCTGCGCCGAATGGGTGTAGCATTCCATTGTCATGCGATATTGAGGCTATGCTGAGCGCACAACGACCAGACGTAGTGGTTGATTTCAGCACTGCCAAAGCTATGGAGCATTTGGCACAGGTCGTGCTCTCACATGGGGTGAGACTGGTAAGTGGAACTACCGGGTTGAACGAAAACGTTCTGAGCAAGATTGAGACGCTGGCGAAAGAGTACAAAACCGGCGCAATAGTCGCATCCAATTTCGCCATTGGCGCACTTGTAATGCAACACCTTGCTAAAATTGCCGCCAGATATTTCGATTATGCCGAGGTCATTGAGGAGCATCATCAGTTCAAGCTTGATGCACCATCAGGGACGGCTCTTTCCACGGCAAAATCCATGGTGCAATCGCGCGGCAAGGCTTTCATCGAACCGAATCAAAGCGGCACACAACAGGAAAGCCGAGGACAGCAATTTGACGGCATATGCATACACAGTGTGCGCATGCCGGGTATCGTGGCGCGGCAGAAAATCCTGCTTGGCGGCATGGGACAAACCCTCTCCATCAAACACGATGCCATTAACCGCGACTGCTATATGCCCGGCGTAATGCTGGCAATCCGCGAGATAGGCAAGCAAAACGGTTTGGTCGTCGGTTTGGAAAAATTACTCGGTCTATAATTTTCTGAGGAGCCTCATATGAGCAAATACAGAGTGGCGATTGTAGGTGCCACTGGCATGGTTGGCAGTGAGTTTATAAAAATGCTGGAGCAGCGCAGTTTTCCTATAAGCGACATGCAGTTGTTCGCATCAGACCGCTCGGCCGGTAAGAAATTATTCTTTTCCGGTGAGGAGTATGAGGTCAAGGAAACCGCCGAGGACTCCTTTCGCAATGTGGATATCGCCTTCTTTTCAGCCGGAACCGATATCAGCAAGCACTTCGCGCCTATAGCCGCCAGGAGCGGTGCAGTCGTTGTTGATAACTCAGCCGCTTTCCGTATGGACAGCAATGTACCGCTGGTAGTTCCCGAAATAAATGCTGGGGATATACAAAACCATAAAGGCATTATTGCCAATCCCAACTGTTCCACCATACAGATGGTTGTCGCGCTCTATCCACTGCACAAGGTCAATCCGATTAAACGCATTGTGGTGACGACCTTTCAGTCTGTTTCTGGCACAGGTGCAGCAGCTGTTGATGAACTCACAGCACAAAGCGCACAGGTGCTAAACGGGCAGAATACAACCCCACGCGTATATCCGCACCAAATCGCTTTCAACACACTGCCGCATATTGATATGTTTTTAGACAACGCCTACACCAAAGAGGAATGGAAAATGCTGGAGGAAACACGCAAAATCATGCATGCCGAGGATATACTTGTTTCGGCCACATGCGTGCGCGTGCCTGTACTCACCAGCCACAGCGAAGCTGTAAACATCGAATTTACAGAGCCTACCTCAGCGGAGGAGGCGCGCGCATTACTGTCACATGCCCCGGGCGTACAGGTGCTTGACGACCCAAGCACCAATCAATATCCCACGCCTTGGATGGCAGCGGGCACTGATGCTACATATGTTGGGCGCATTCGCCGTGACGCATCACACCCCAACGGGCTTGTGATGTGGGTTGTCTCCGACAATATCCGCAAAGGCGCTGCCCTCAACGCCGTGCAAATTGCCGAAGAAATGATTAAACTCAATTGGGTCAACCAGAGAGGTTAGTATGAAAAACGCAAAATCATTAGGGCGACTTATTACAGCTATGGTAACGCCATTCGACGAGAATGGTGCCGTAGATTACGAACAGGCCAAGAAACTGGCCAAAGCACTGCTCGACTCAGGCAGCGACGGCATCGTCGTGGTTGGCAGCACGGGAGAGTCACCGACAGTCACATGGGAGGAAGAGCACCGCCTCTTCCGCGAAATTAAATCGGTTGTAGGTGATAACGGATCAGTCATCGCCGGCACAGGTTCAAACTCCACAGAGGAGGCCAAAGAAAACACTATTCGCGCACAGGAATGGGGCGTTGATGCCTGCTTGCTGGTTGCGCCCTATTACAATAAGCCGACTCAGGAAGGGTTGTATCAGCATTTCAAGACTATTGCTGAAAGCACCCAACTGCCTTGTATTCTGTATAACGTACCGGCAAGAACTGTAACCAGTATTTCGGCTGATACGATTATCAGGCTGGCGCAAATCAAAAACATTGTAGGGCTTAAGGAAGCCTCAGGAGATATGGAACAAGCCGCCCGCGTCATACGCGGCGCAGGTGAAATCCGCGATGACTTCGTGGTATGGAGCGGAAACGACGGTGACACCCTGCCAATGATGGCTCTCGGCGCATATGGTGTGATTAGCGTTGCCTCGCATTTGGTCGGTCGGCAGATTAAGGAAATGATTTTGAGCTTTGTTTCAGGCAAAGCAGAGCGTGCCGCTGAAATTCACCGCGATTTGGTGCCTCTGTTCAAAGACCTGTTCATCATCTCCAATCCCATTCCATTAAAGTTTGCCCTAAACCATATTGGCTTCCGTGTTGGAGGGTTACGCCTGCCACTGACCGAAGCTGACGAGAAAACTGCCTCCTTGTTGCGCCAAACGCTTAAGCGCTACCAAATTGACTTGCCTATCGGATAATGCAATTTATCATACGTGGCAAGAAAAAATGTCTTGCCTGGCGGATTATGGTGAGAGTATATAATCAGGTGTGATTGCGGCATACTTTGGAGCACATATATCACAACTTCAGTGTGCACTAAACCAGCCCAATCTTGCGTCCTTACCAGTTACGGCATAGATTAGGAGACTATCCAAATGTTCGACCGCTTCAGCAAGTTTGCTTAGAATAAAAATCAGGAGGAACCAATGAAAACAAAAACCTTGGCAAAACGAATCGCCCCCCTAATTCTGTCAGCAATGATGCTAGTCAGCATGTTCGCATCCACACCGCTGGCAGTAAGCGCAGATGAAGGCTCAATCCATGTCGCCGATAATCCAACAGGCGCGACCTATGTGCAGAACGCAGCAGCCACAAAGCTGACAGCGGCATTCATGTACGAACGCAACACCGGCGACATCAAAGGAACGCCGGATGGGGCATCGCTAAGAGTACAATGGTATTGGAGTGATGATAACTCAAATACAAGCCGGGACCATGGGCTTGGGGAAAATACTGCCACTTGGAGTAATAACTCACCTTCCGCACCTATTGAAACGACCTATACTCCGGCAACCAATACTGTCGGAGTCAGGTACTACTATGCCGTCCTAAAATATGTTGAGGTTATCAATGGCAGTAGCGGACTTCAGGAATTTTCGGTGGAGGTTGTATCCCAACCCGCAAGGATTGAAGTAAGTGCGTCAGACGGGCACACCTCCGACTGCACTAAATGCTGCTGCTGGGCTTGCTGCATCTGGTCATGGATTGCACTGGTTCTTTTAGCGCTTTTGGCCCTTATCGGCTGGATTGCATTTTTTGCTAAGAAAGGAGACCGCGGCGACAGACAGGAAATGCAAGAACGGCGAGGCGAAACAGCAGCGCGAAGAGATACTAGTCAACGCTACTAGACAGTCTGCCACAACTGCCGACACAGGCAGTTGGCACGATTATTAATCTTTCTGTTTAATGGTGCCAGTCTCTGTTAGAGACTGGCACCATTAGGTATAGTTCGTTTAGTTCAAGACAGACTGTATTATCATGTTCCTGTGGCATCTTTCGTCGCGGTATTTTATTAAACCTTCGATAATAATTAACTTATGTCAACAATAGACTCACTGATTAAAATCGATGAAACACTTGTGGATGCGGCATCCGTCACCTGCGCACGCGCTTTTGAGGATGACCCGCTCACCCGCTGGATGATACCCGACCCTGCCAAAATGGCCAACCTGCGTTATGCTTTTGAAATGCATCGCGCATGTGCACTGCAGGCAGCGGCTCTGTTGCATATACCACGTCGCCTGATTGCGAAGGAGTGGTCGTGTGGGTACCGGCAGATGCCAAAGATTCATTTATGGCAGCCATTGAGGCCGGTTATCCATTTTTGCCGCTGCGTTGTGGATGGCGCTATTTCTAGTTGGATTACCGAAGCACATCAATGTGCAGCAAGCTGCGCAAAAAATTTGCACCTCCCCGCCACTGCTATCTGGCAGTGCTGGCTGTATCCCCGCAGCATCAAAAAAAGGGCGTTGCAAGCGCACTGCTAAAACCAATGCTGCAAAAACTGGACCATGAAAAAATACCTTGTTATGTGGAAACACAAAACATGCAGAACGTAGGCATGTACCAACACTTTGGCTTTGAGTTGGTGCACCAGACTTGCATGCCGAATGGCGGCCCTCCGATATATCTCTTGTTGCGACAGCCTTAGACATCAGTCAGACAGCAAAGTATTGCATGTCAGCGTTTGTAAAATAATTTCAAAAACAACGCTACGTGAATAGGCTCATGCAAAGGTAATTAAGCAATTGATATTGCGTTATATTTTCTTTTACAATACAATCACTGAATAAAATTTTTTACGGAAGGAATACATCACATGACATTCAAGAATACCTATCTTGAGGGAATTTTCAACAAGGTGTGCGCCAGAAATGCGAACGAGCCCGAGTTTCATCAGGCAGTCGAAGAGGCCCTGAAATCCCTGGAACCCGTCGTGGAAAAACGTCCCGATATCGTAAAAGCGGGCGTTATCGACCGCATGGTTGAGCCGGAAAGACAGATTCAATTCCGTGTGAGTTGGGTAAACGACAAGGGTGAAGTGCAGGTCAATCGCGGTTTTCGCATACAATTTAACTCTGCCATTGGACCTTATAAAGGCGGGCTGAGGCTTCATCCCTCAGTAAATGCATCCATCTTAAAGTTTCTGGGATTCGAGCAAACATTCAAAAATTCACTCACCGGTCTGCCCATAGGCGGCGGCAAGGGTGGATCTGATTTTGACCCCAAGGGCAAAAGCGATATGGAAATCATGCGTTTTTGCCAAAGCTTTATGACCGAACTTGCAAAACACATCGGGCCTGACACAGATGTTCCGGCTGGCGATATTGGCACTGGTGCACGCGAGATTGGCTATATGTACGGTCAATACAAGAGGCTGCAAAATGAGTTCACCGGCATACTGACAGGCAAAGGGCTGACATATGGCGGCTCACTGGCAAGAACTGAGGCCACCGGTTATGGACTTTGTTATTTTACCGAGAAAATGCTCAATGACAAAAATGACAGTTTCAAGGGTAAAGTCGTTGTAATATCCGGCTCGGGAAATGTCGCCATAAACGCCGCTGTAAAAGCCACACAGTTCGGTGCTAAGGTAATTGCCCTTTCGGACTCAAACGGGTACATCGTAGACAATAACGGCATCAATATCGACGTCGTAAACCAGATCAAGCTGGTCGAAAGACAGCGTATTTCCGAGTACGCAAAACGCGTACCTGGATCAACCTACACTGAAAATTGCATGGGAATTTGGAGCGTCAAATGCGACATCGCCCTGCCGTGTGCAACGCAGAATGAACTTGATAAAGCATCTGCCGAAACACTTGTTAGAAATGGCGTAATTGCCGTTGGAGAAGGTGCAAATATGCCGTCAACACCCGAGGCAATAGACGTTTTTATCAACAACGGCATATTGTTCGGCCCTGCAAAAGCCGCGAATGCAGGCGGTGTGGCAACATCAGCGCTTGATATGGCACAAAACTCCGCCAGGCTGTCATGGACGTTTGAGGAGGTTGATGCCCGGCTGAAAGACATCATGACCAACATCTATAAGAATTCGGCTAAGGCCGCCAAGGAATACGGCGCTGAAGGCAATCTCGTCATAGGTGCGAATATTGCGGGCTTCCTAAAAGTTGCCGAGGCCATGATGGCACAGGGAGTGGCCTACTAGGAAACTGACAGTCACAACCTGCATGATGTTTCGAGGATTAATTGAGCCTTTGTTAAGGCAGGCTCCGGAAAATTCCGTTGCAATAGGAAAGTTATAACAGCAAAAAGGAGAGGCGATGAACCTCTCCTTTTTAATTTTACAGATGCCCTGAATGGCTAGATTACCGGCTTCAACTGAATAACCTGCTCGCGTGAAGGGCCGCAGCAAGCCAGGCTTACGTCACAGCCGATGAGTTCCTCAATGCGGCGCACATATCGCTGTGCCTCGATTGGCAGGTCAGCAAAATTGCGCACGTGAGTAATAGGCTTGTTCCAGCCGGGCAGTTCCTCATACACCGGCTGGCATTTCTCCAGATCAGCCACGCTGGCAGGGAAATAGTCTATGCGCTGCCCGTTAAGTTCATAATGCGTGCATATTTTAAGCGCCGGCATGGTATCAAAGACGTCCAAACGCGTAAGCGCAACCGATGTCAGACCATTGATAAAACAACTGAAGCGCGCTGCCACTGCATCAAACCAGCCAATGCGGCGCGGACGTCCAGTGGTGGTGCCAAACTCATGCGCAATATCGCGTATGGCATCACCTGTCTCATCCATCAATTCAGTGGGCATGGGGCCATTTCCCACGCGGGTACAATACACCTTAAAAATACCCAAAAGCT
>WQXK01000030.1 GCA_009784845.1 Dehalococcoidia bacterium
GGAGGAAAGAGTATAATCAAGTTAGACCACATAGTTCGCTGGGATACAGACCTCCGGCACCTGAGGTAAAGATACCGGCCGGACTAACATTACAACTGGTATAACTATTGGGAGCTGGTCATTATGCGATTTGCTTTTGGCATGGAGACGAATTAGAAAATGAGCAGTGTTTTCAGTATTGCGGCGGGATATTTGCTGGGTTCGGTTTCTGCGGCATGGCTGATTACGCGCTTGTGCGCCAAGGTTGATATCCGCGCAGAAGACGACGGGCGCATCAGTCCGGCATCGGTTTACTACCGCCTAGGTGCGCTACAATATGCTTTAGCCGCCATTCTGGACATATTACTTGCGGCAGCCGCCGTTGTGCTTGCCAGAGTAATTACGCACTCCGACTATGTTGCCATGCTTGCCGGGCTTGCCGCCATGGTAGGGCACAATTGGTCGCTCTTTCTCAAATTCAAGGGCGGGCAGGGTGCAACGTCGATGGCAGGTGCGCTGGCAGGACTGGTGTTCTGGCCGCTTTGCATCGGGCTTTTGGTTGCCGGAATATCAGTCGGTTTAACCCGCCGCACGACCATATCCACCGCCGTCGGCGTCGCCGTTGTTTTCGCGGCCGTTCTGTTTATGCGCGACCTAGTCATATATGCCCTTTATCCGCTGGGACTTTTTTCTCTAATGCTTTTAAAACGCCTGCAGCTTTCACGCGCAGCAAGACACAAAGTGCTCAGCACAGCCAAATAACCCCCAGAAATCCCGTCTGTCTTTGCTGCAGTGCCGCCGTAATCCAAATCAAAAGGAGAAAATGCCGTGGCTACTGAAATCAAAATGTACGGAACCTCGTGGTGCCCCGACTGCTCACTTGCCAAGCGTGTTTTTCAGCAACGCGGGGTTTCTTACGAGTGGGTCGATATTTCAGGCGATGGTGAAGCTGCGGCTTACGTGGAGAGGCTCAACAAGGGAAATCGCAGCGTACCTACCATTGTTTTCCCTGACGGGGACGTGCTGGTTGAGCCGTCCAAGGCAATTCTGGAGCAAAAGCTGACTCTGCTTGGGCGCTAGCTTCCCAGTAGCGTAATAAAGAACGCCATAGCGTTCCACAGGGAATGCACTCCACAGCGAGCCTGTTTTGTAGCGTGTTACGCCCAGAACGATGCCCATCACGCAGATGGTAAACATGCCGAATAGGTCATACTGCAGATGCAGCAGGGTCCACACGAGCGATGTTAAGGCTATGGCGCCCGCAACCCCCAGCCTTGAGCGCAGCAAACCGACAAAAATAAACCCGCGGAAGAGAACCTCTTCAAAAAACGATGCAAAAATCACCGTTGCCACAAACATCAGCAGCCAGCCGGCGCCGCTAAGGATATCCTCCATAAAATCGGCATTTGTGCTTTCGGGTACCCCAAAGATAAACTCATACAAAAACCCGATGCCCAAAATACAAACGACGGCTATTAAGAAGGCTGCTAGTGCCAAAAGTACGATCTTCCAGCTCAGCCGGTTTAGCCCGATATACTTCCTCAGACTGAGGCTACCATTCATACGCACGATCTGGTCAGTCAGCGCCAAACCGCTGATTCCCGTGGCGATGGAAGACAGTGCCGTCACCAAGCCGCCGCTTAGCGGGCTCATGTTGAATATGAGCACAAGTGCCCGCGCTCCGCAAGCCACCAGCAATTGCACAGCGACCAGTGCTGTAAGGATTATGCCCACGCCCATACCGATGGTAGCCCACCCGCCGTAAATTTTCGGCTGTGCCGGCTCTTCAATTGCGGGTATTACGTTTTCCAGCTCATCAGACATATACGCTATGGTATAACTGCGCACAACGGGCTGTCAATAGCGTTTGCATGCCATACGCACCCGGATCCTGCGGCAAAAAACGCCCCAGCGGCGGCGTGCATTTCCACGGCGCACAACAAAAGGTTATACTTATAACAATTTGTCGGGGGAGGGGTATTGTCATAAAAATCAATCGTTCCGAGTATTTTGCCTTTTATTCGCACCTTTCCGGTGCCATTGCGGCCATTGCCGGGCTGGTATGGCTTCTCATAAAGTGCGGCGGGGGTGCCGACCGCATACTTATATGCATGATTTATGGTCTTGCCATGTGCGGTATGTTCTCTTTCAGCGCATGCTATCATGCATCCAAACGCAGCGAAAACTCGGTTAGCATCTGGCGCAAGCTGGATCATATAGCCATTTTCTTCATGATTGCCGGCAGCTATACGCCCCTTTGTTACATTTACCTCACCGGGGCTTGGCGCTGGAGCATTATTCTCATAGCCTGGGGTTTTGTCTGTGCCGGCATACTGCTCAAGGTATTTTTCATTGGTGCGCCGCGCATTATCTCCACAATCCTGTATTTGCTGCTCGGCTGGCTGGCCATATTCCCTATGCTTGAGTTATGGCGCAATATGCCGCGCATCAGTTTTTTTCTGCTGCTGGGTGGCGGGATTGTTTACAGCCTCGGGGCGGTGCTTTATGCCATGAAAAGACCCAACCCCTTCCCCAAAATATTCGGTTTCCACGAAATCTTTCATCTTCTGATATTGGGCGGTGCCGTGCTGCATTACGTGGTAATCAACATGGCGCTCACGCCGGCATAACTCTTCTTACGCCGGGCTTGGCACCTCTATGTCTTCCGGACTGTTTTCATTGGCAATCCGGCTTTGTTACGTCTATAATAAAAACAAATATCAGCAGAGGTGGAAAATGGCAAAATATGTAACAGGCAAAAAGGGTCCGCATCTCATGCTTTATAGCATCAGCACCTGTCCGTGGTGTCAAAAGACGAAACAGTTGCTGGCTGATCTTGGGCTGGAATACTACTACGAGGACGCTGACACCCTGGTGGACAGTGCCAGGCACGACGTCATGGCGGATGTGGAACGCTGGAATCCCAAACGTTCTTTCCCAACCATCGTTGTTGATAATAGCCGCTGCATTATCGGCTATCAGGAAAATGAACTGCGCAAGCTGCTGAGCGTCTAGCTTTTCCCGAATCATCAGGCGTGTGGTCTCCTCTAAACCAAAGCCGTATTATTGATATGGAAAAGCTGAGTCTGCTAAAAGCATTGGTGATGGCTAGTTGCGGCTCAAGACGTGAGATGGCAGCCGCCGTAAAGTCCAGTCGCGTATGCGTCAATGGCGCGGTCGTGAGTGCTTTCACCCAAGCCTTGGTTCCCGGCGATTCGTTAACCATAGACGGAAAACCCCTGAAAATTCCGACGCAGGAGTTTCTCTATATCCTGCTTAATAAGCCCACAGGTATACTCTGCGCAACCGAAGACGCGCGCGGCAGGCAAACCATTATGGAATTGCTACCGTCTCACATGCGCCTCGCCGGTCTGCATGCGGTCGGGCGGCTTGATCTGGACAGTTGCGGGCTGCTCATAATAACCAATGACGGGGCTCTAACATACCACCTGACACATCCGCGCTTTGAGCAGGAAAAAGAATATGCCCTCACGCTTAACCGCCCCCTCAGCCGCACGGACCAGGAGCAAATGGAGCACGGGCTGACTCTCAGCGACGGGGTGACTTCCCCCGTTGCCGTCAGGCCGCATCATGCGCTGCCCAATGTTTGTTATGTTACGTTACACGAGGGTCGCAAGCGTCAGCTGCGCCGCATGTTCGGCTCTTTGGGATATCGCGTCATGCAACTCAAGCGCATACGCGAGGGGCATCTGCTGCTCGGAGACCTGCCTTTAGGACATAGCCGTCTGCTTACGGAAATTGAGGTGGCACAACTGCGTAGTTGTGTCGCGGAATAGTTCAAACACATTTTGGACTCCCGGTGATAAGTTAAAAGCCGGATCCAACGATATTGACCTTACGTGCGCAGTGTGCTATAAAAACAGTGCTGGCATAAGCCCAGTCTTCGGTCATCGTGGGTATAGGAGCATCGCCATGAAAGTCAAAATCTTACGCAGGGATATTTTTTGCTATCTGTTCTTAATGCTGCTCGCCGGGGCATGTCTTGCCATCGGAGTCCGCATGCTAATTGAGCATCGCACGGCGCTTGGTGCATTTGGGGCGGCACTGGGTGGTCTGATTCTTCTTGTACCAGTCAGTATGGTACTGCGCAAAAGATAGTTCGCTTTTCCGGCTCAATTGCATGAAACCCTATCGACAGACAAAAAACTGTTGACAGTATAAACAAAGAGTGCTATGTTAATTAGCGATAATGTGTTAGGTGTTTTTTCAAACACTGACACTTTGACAACCGTGGAGATTAGCCCACAAGGCAAAAAGAGTATCTTCTCCTTGTTGAGTATTGGATGGATTGTGCGGAAGGGACACTGAATCAGTGTCAAAGGGAATTTACCCGTCCGCTGGCTCGCTGGACACAGGGATATAGAATCCCGGTATAAGGGCTAACATCTTATATCGAAACAGGAAAGGAGATTTTTGGATGTTTGGAAAAGTTGGTCCTTGGCAAATAGCACTTATCCTGCTTCTCTTCGTCATGATTTTTGGGCTGGGGAAGTTGCCTCAGGTTGGCTCGGCTATTGGCAAGTCTATTCGTGCTTTCAAGAAGTCACAGGAAGATGACGATGAAGACGAAGACGAGGTAGAAGCACTGCCCAAAAAGCGCAAAGCAAAGTCTAAGAAAAAGACTAAGACTGACGATTCTGTTTAATACGAAACCCAGATGCCTTCCGAGGCATTCTGGGTTTTTGTTGTTTCTGCCTAAAAGCTACTTGACGGGCAAATAGAAGAGTCTTTTCAGAAGTTCTCGCCGTTGTTGTTATTGTCTTCGCTTTGGCGCTCAATTTCAGTCTTCTTGTTTTGCAAGCTACGCCATACAATACCGGTGAAAGCCTCTCAGCGCTTTTAGCAGAACATTCTCGGTTTTTATCACCTACGCTTTAATACCATCAGCAGTAAAAAGGCAGTTATTTTGTTTCACTGGAAAGAGGATAAATGGTGTGAACATCTTTGGCTTGGGTATAGGATGGCCGCAACTGGCTCTTATTCTACTTGTAGCCTGCGTGTTAGTTGGTCCGGAAAAGTTGCCTGACTATGCACGTAAGGCGGCTAAGTTTGTGCGCAGAATTCGCAAGATTACCTCTAGCGTTACCAACGAATTATCAAAATCCATCGGGCTTGACGACGAAGATAGCAATGTTTCCGTTATTAAAAAAGATATCACGGATATCAGAAAATCACTGGAGCATGACATTGCCGAATTGAAAGGCTCATTCAATGAGCAGTCCAAGTCCGTATCCCAAAGCATTGAGAGTAGCACAAAAGAAACTATGGATACCATAAAGCAGAATACCAAGGATATTTCTGCATCGTTTAAAAGCAAGTCAAGCGAGGTTGAACAAACGCCGGACGAGCAAGAATCCGTCGCAACTGATATTGATGGAATAGACAATAATGGTAATGACGCCTTTGCATCCGAAAGTGAAACGACTGCTGAATCCGCGCCGGAACCTGTTGCTCAAACAACGATTGAACCTCCAAAAGAGGAACCTTTACCCACTCCGATTATCACCCCCAAAGACGCCATAACTACCCCACCAGTTTCAAAAGAAAGTCAAGGGAGCTGAGCTAAAACAACGAACAAGTTGATGAGGATTTCTTATGGTTGAAGAAACACCAAACGAGCCAGTAAGTGAAAGTCGTGCCACCTTCATTGAGCATCTGAAAGAATTGCGCAAGCGCATTCTTTATTCAGGCGCCGCCGTCATTGTGGGGTTGATTGTTGGCATGATTACCGCCAACGGAGTCTTATGGTTACTAGAATTGCCAGCACCAGCTGGCATGGAGTGGTGGGCATTCACATTGACAGAAAACGTAACTACATGGTTTCAAGTAGGTCTCACTACTGGTTTTATCATCGCAATGCCTTTCTTGATATATCAACTTTTCGCTTTCATCGGACCGGGACTCACCAAACGAGAAAAGCGATTTATTTTCTCTATTATTCCCGCCATTACCATAATGTTTCTTCTCGGAGTAGCTTTCGCTTACTTTGTAGCCCTACCGATGATGCTCAACTTCCTCTATTCTTTCAATAGTGATATAGCTCAACTTAAACCAAGCATTTCTGACTATGTCAACATAGTAACACGCGTACTACTATTTGTCGGGCTGATTTTTGAAACTCCTTTAGTAATCATGGGATTGGCAAAATTAGGACTTGTTTCCCCTAAATGGTTAGCAGCTCGCCGCAAATGGTGGATTTTTCTCTCCTTTGTTATTGCCGCCGTTATCTCACCGACAATGGATATTTATTCACAGACTATTTTAGCCATACCCATGATTCTACTAATGGAATTAGGCATTTTACTGGCACGCTTCGTGTATAAAAAGAAACGAGAGCAGCCACAAGCGGCGTAAAAGCATAACTCTTTCAAACTAACCTTATGCCAATTGCCGTGCTGCGCTGCATGCCTCGGTGATTGTCAAACAATTTCGAGCATGCTACTATTGAGGTCGGCTATCTCTTTCTATTGCAAATGAGGAGTTTCTTATGAATGTGAAGAAGGATCTACCAGTTATCGCTTTAGGCGCTATAGCTTTACCATTGTTAGCCGATGCAGCTTGTAGCTGTGGGCACCGGCGCCAAACCAATGGCGTCTTTGTCATGACCAATGACAGTACTGCAAATGCCGTAGCGGCATTTTACTTACATGAAGACGGAGAACTCGTTTCAACAGGTCATACAGAAACCACGGGCGCAGGTGTTGGTAGTACCGCCAACCCATTGAGATCGCAGGGTGCATTGGCTATAAGCAGAGATGGGCTATGGCTTGTTGCGCTCAATGCAGGCTCAAATGATATTAGTTCTTTTATGGTCGAAAATGGCTCTTTAACGCTTGCCGGTAAAGTAAGCTCAAAAGGGCAATATCCCATCAGTGCAGCAATTGACGGCAATCGCGTATTTGTGTTAAACAGCCGCGGAATGAACCCTAGCATTACAGGCTTTTCAATCGGCAAAAGAGGAGAGCTCTCAGCGATAAACAAAGATAAAGCCGAGCGTTATTTGAAGCCTGGTCCTCATTATTCGCAAATAGGCATATCGCCGAATGGCAGATGGCTCGTGGTCTGCAACGAAACAGACAACAAACTGTTGGTATATGCGCTTAGAGGTGATACCATCGCAAAAGAGATGCGGACACTTGAAACCAACGGCACCGGTCCGGCAGCATTCGCGTTTGATAAGAACAACAATCTGCTGGTTGTTGAATCCGGCAGCGGAACTGTTTCGTCTTATTCCATATCAAACGATAGTATCCAAATAATCACTGCAGCGCTTCAAACAGATCAAACAATGCCCCGTTGGATAGCCTGTAACGGCGACTACGCATATACTGCCGCAACGAACAACAGCTTCATCACTGCCATATCAATAAACGCAAATGGACAACTGACATTTGCAGGAAAATATGACACCAATTCCACCGGTTTCACCGAATTGGCCATCAACTCCGATAAAACGTTTCTTTACACATTTAACCCGAGGACAAACGTCATCAGTCAGTTCGTAATTGAAGACGACGGGAGTTTGACTGCTGCCGCTCAAATCACTGACTATTTTGGCAACTCGGCCCAGGGAATAGCTGCAAACTAATTACGGCTTCCCTTAAGGTGGGCTTAGCCTGTGGCGGGTTATGCGGCACCATGTGGCGTGCGTAGTGTGTGTTGACATCGGTTGCACTTTCGTCTATATTATCTCGCGAACTAAAACATGCCAATGGAATAGTCCTATTCTTTGGCAGGTTCAAGAAATAAGATTCAAGGAGAGCAAGGGATGCTGAAAAAGACACTTTTGGTTCTGTTTGCTTTGGTAGCTGCTTTGGCAGCTGGAGTCGTGCTGTCGTATAGTGGGCTCAAAACAAATCTCCTCTTTAGCGATAGGCTTGCGCAGTGGGGATTGGTGTTTGCCACAATAGCCGGTATAGCACTTGGTGCAGCTCGCGGCATTTTGAAGAAAAAGAATGCCATTCAAGGCGAGTTGGTTACGCGTCACGGCGTAGGTTCTTTTGTTTCTCACTGGGGTACCGCATTTGGTATTTTTGCCGCAATAATCTCCGGCATAATGCTTGGGTTTATCGTTACCGATAGCGGAAAATCCTTGGGATTCCTACCTGTACCTGCTAAGGTCGCAACGCAGTATATTCCTGCTCTCAACGTACACTATTTCTCTGTCGTAGCGATTCTTTTCGGTGCATTTTTCTTTGTTGCAGATTACATCGCTGCTCGCGACTGGACACTACTGGCCCCCAACATGCAGGATGTTATTCATGGTTTCATCGGTAAGTACTTCCTGCGCCGTAAATGGGATAAGGACGAAAAGTATCTTGCATCCCAGAAGAGTGCGGCTATGCCATATATGGCTATCGGATTAGTTATTCTCATTTCCGGTGCCGTCAAGGTTGCTAATCACGTTTGGGTTATCAGCGACAGCATAGTTGGCTGGGCAACCGTTCTTCATGACGTTTTCATGGTGTTCATCATCTTCTTCACACTAGTGCATATGGGTATCATCGTGCTTTTGGGTGATTGGCCGGCTTTCAGGTCTTGGTTTACTGGCACCATGTCCAAAAAATTCGTCGAGCATCATCATCCCGTTTGGCATGATAATCTGACGACCCGCACCAATAAGAGTTAGGAGGGACCGGATATGAATAAAAAAGTTCTTATTTTGTTTGCAGTTCTACTTGCCACTATGGCATTTATCGCTGGTTGCGCTGTTCGTACAGGTTTCAAACCAGGTGCAGGGGCCAAGCCCAGCCCTCACCCCAGCGACTTACGCTATAGTAATTGCTTGTCGTGTCATGCAGGCGATTTGGTCGTTCTTCCAAATCACGACCCGCTGGAGGATTTTACTAACGAAACCTGTACTATAAAAGGTTGTCACGCCAAACCATAGTTTTCATTGCTGGTCCTTGACAAACAGGAAAAAGCGTGATACAGTCAGGTTTGGCTTGGTGAGCAAATTGTCAAAACAAAAATAAAGGTGGCTTTTTGTTCGACAAAATAAATAACAATAGGAGAGTTGTGTATGAAAAAAGGTGCTTTATCGTTTCTAATGGCTGGTGTTCTGTGCAGCGTATTGGTGATTGCGGCATGTTCTTGTGGCATTGATGATCCCCCTATCTCCAGCACGGGTGGCGGCAACACCACTGGCACGGAATTCCCTGAGATGCATTACGTAGCTGGTGTAATCCAGCAACATCTCAAGGCGGATCTTGAGGGTCCTAATTCCAATTGTGACGAGTGTCACATGCCAGCGGTTGGAAAGATCCGTGTACCAACGGCAGGTGTTTGGACTAGTTTCTTCCAGAAGGACTCTGATGGTAATGGTCTGAAGTTCACAATTAAAGCAGGAACTGCTCCAGATCATACTGATGTGACCAACGATGATTGCTATAACACCGACTGCCATGTTAAACCGACTTCGTAGTTTTTATTCAGATTTAGATTAGTAACAAATCACAAGGACGGAGCGTATCGAAAAGCGCCCCGTCCTTGTGCTATTATACTGACTGGTGTATCATACTTGTCATAGGGAACACATATGGCAAAGTATAAGAAGTTCGTAGTCGGCGGCGCGGTTGTGCTGGTTGCCGTCTTAGTTTTGGGATATGTCTATTTTATGGGCATGAACACCTATTACTATAACGTTGGCGATTTGCTGAGTAAGGACCCACCACTTACAAACCAAACCCTGCGCGTTAGCGGCACCTTATCACCGGATCCAGTCAAAGACGGTCTTACATGGTACTTTACTATTCGGGATATGGAAACTGATGACGTGTTGCCCGTGGTTTACAGTGGTACCATTCCCAATACATTTGAGGTGGGGAGGCGACTGGTAGTGGAAGGGCAATACGATGCGGATAAAGGCATTTTTGAAGGCAGTAATATCATCGTCAAATGTTCGTCCAAATTTGAGCCCATCAAATAGCTAGAGGGGAAAACAAAACATGTCATTCTTGGGCACCGCC
>WQXK01000031.1 GCA_009784845.1 Dehalococcoidia bacterium
AACACGCCGTGCGTCGACGGATGCAAAGGCCCGATATTCAGTATGAATTGCTCAGTCGTTAGCGCCATATGCCTTGCCTTTGAAGTCCTTACGCAATGGATATCCTTTAAACCCATCCCACAGCACAATGCGTTTGAGATGCGAGTTCTCTGTGAACTCAATGCCGAAAAGATCGTAAACCTCACGCTCCTGCAAGCTGGCACCAAGCCATATGTTTGTAAGAGACGGCACAAATGGCTTGTCTTTGGGGCATCGGACCTTGAGAAGAGCGGATGAGTTGGTTTTTATTGACTGCAGCTGATAGATTACCTCAAAATGGTCCGCATAGTCAGCCGCCGTAACCATGCCAAGATAATCAAATCCGAGCGTATTTTTCATATGCTCAGCCGTTTTTGTAATAAAGGCGCAGGGCACCTCTACATAATCTTCGGAATGTGTAAAACCCTGACCGAACTGCTCTTGCAGTTGTGAGGCTAAGTCGTTGTATTCAACAGAGGTAGTCATAACTATTTGGGCTTGCGAATGCTTTCCTTTGCAATTTTGCGACGCAACGCTTCAATGCCGGCCAGCAGCGTTTCCGGTCGCGGAGGGCATCCCGGGATATAGACATCGATCGGCACAATATGGTTGTATCCGGGAACGACGGAGTAAGAGTCGCAGAAAATGCCGCCTGAGATGGCGCAGGCACCCATGGCAATGGCCCATTTTGGATCAGCCATCTGGTCATAAAGGCGTTTGATTTGAGGTGCCATTTTCCACGTGAGTGTTCCGGCACATACCAGCAGATCTGCCTGCCGCGGTGATGCGCGCAATACCTCCATGCCGAAACGGGCTATATCAAAACGTGCCGAGGATGCCCCGATAAACTCAAAAGTGCAGCAGGCGGTGAAAGCTGTCACGGGCCACAGCGAGGTTTTGCGTGCCCAGTTGAGTGCGGCATCCACTGTAGTAAACATCACGTTGCGTTTAATCTCTTCATCCAGCCAAGCATCGGGGTCCGGAATTGGATGCTGGGATGCTGCACGCAAAGCCTCAATGCCGTCGCTTTCGCGGCGTTCAATTTCAGCGGCCGTAATGGGTTCTATTTCCATCGCAGTGTGCCTTTACGCCAAGCATAAATGTAGGCTATGAGTATGATTCCCATGAAGATTGCGCCGCCAAGGAAAAATCGCCAATCCGCGACCTGCAAGCCGGCAGCCCATGGGAGAATGAATATCAGCGTTACATCCAGCGCCACTGCCACCAACGCAAAGAGGTAGTACCGTGAGTTAAACTGAACCCAACTGCGACCTGTGGTTTCAAGCCCGCATTCCACTGTGGACGACTTTACCGCCGATGGCTTGTGCGGGATAATCCCGAGTTTGCGCAACACAAGCGGCAAAACGAGCATGAATGCTGCAAAGGCTATACTTATTAGGAGAAAGAGGGCAATATAGCTGAAATCCTGTAACAATATTGCTCCTTAGGTTCAATTTTTGAAAAGTGGGAAAGAGTATAGCCTATGCTCTAACGAAAATCAAATGAAAAATATGTGCATGGGAACCATTGCCGTTATTCACGGAGGAGGCGGAAAACCTTTACTTAGCATGTATTGGATTATTTCTGGCGGCAAATCACCTCTGCCGGACGCATATTGAAATAGTTCAGGAGATATTTGTTTTGGAGATGTTCTGGGATTGTCCACCAATACTAATTTCGATAGTTCTGGAGGCGCACTTTCTTCAGTCAATTGATTTAACATGTCTACGAAATAAGTGCTCCTCTCTTTAGAGTAAAAGTTATACTTGGGTTCAAGTGTATATTCAACTTTATGTTCCTCACACCAACGTATAGCAGCCTTCTTAGAGTACTCTTTGTGAAAACTTGGCCAATCATCTTGCAATTGCACATCATGAAACTTCTCACGAAATGTACTGAAGAAATCATTATCCCAATCATTCCAATGATCTTTAAATAGTGGCTTTCAATTCCTCGTTATCAAAGTGTAACGCAAAAGCTACAACAACTGTCCTTCCATAAATCTCTGGCACAATAATAGGTGAATGGGTAATTTTCTATTGACATTAATGCCATTAATGAATTCGTATTTGCCAATATTAAAAAACCATTAAAAGCAGGTGGTGTTAAATACGCTATGAATCGATAAATACTTGCATATCACACCTCAATATATGATGGGATTTCCATACCAAATATGGTATTTCTGTCATCAGGACCATTAGGACCATGATAATGACCATAATAGCCGTTGTTGTGGACTTTTGGAGCAACATCTTTCTTTGCTCCAACACCTACTGCAAGTGCTTTGGCATCCGATTGATTTTGTGTGTGGACGCCCCATCGTTCAGGATTTATCCCGAGTTGTTGTTGAAGGAAAGCCAGCCCTGCACCTGATGAAAGCATTGATGCAGCTGCACTTGTGCTGCCCCAAGACTTGACCGGATCGCTAAGCTTAATCCTCATGCTGGTACCTCCATGGGGTTGCGTATTACTCACATAGACAGGATAGTGCAGCCTAGTGAGTTGTGCCTATTCTAGCATTGGAGCAAAAATAGCGTCAACCGCTTTGTATCAAAAAGCGAAAATATATCTGAGAATTCTTTGTAAATTCTATGGCGTATGAAGCGCACAACGCATCAGCTTGATGCTATAGAAATAACAAAAACTGAGATGCTTTTGATATTACTAGCCACATTGCTGAAGCTTAGGATGAAAAAGCATGCATTTGAGATTGTTATTTGCCTGTTGTACTTTTATTCAATACGCTTCGTACGACACGCCTCTCAGATGTAGCGCGTTCTTGCACTGAGACGTAAAATGTAGACCATGACTATTAATCTGCTTGACCTAGCCACAACAGAGTTAGCCTCATTTCTGCAAACACTGGATGATCCGCCATCGGCAACATCACGTGTGCTTAAGGCTGTTTATCGCGATTGCGTTAATTCTTTGGATGATGCCATGGAACTTTCTGCTGCGCTTAGGTCCAAGTTGGCGCAAGAGGCTGTTATTGATCTGCCGCAACAGATGGATGAGCGCATTTCATCCGACGAGCAGACACATAAAACCCTCTTTAAACTTGCAGACGGGCACACCATAGAGGCGACTTTAATGCTTTCGCATACCAGTGCCGGGCGCAAACACTGTACTGTTTGCGTTTCATCTCAGGTGGGATGCGCAATAGGTTGTCCTTTCTGCGCTACGGGCATGCAAGGTTTTGTGCGCAATCTTAGCACTTCTGAAATTATGGGGGCAGGTGTTGTTTTCGCACGCCGCCTGCATTCAGCGCAGGAGGCAGGAAAGATGACTAACGTTGTATTTATGGGTATGGGCGAGCCGCTGTCGAATTACGATAATGTCTGCCGTGCGGTATCTATCCTTAGCGCGTCACAGGGGCTTGGTCTAAGTGCTCACAAAATAATGTTATCCAGTGCCGGAATGGTTCCGCAGATAAGGCGTATGTCCCGTGATAATTTACCATTGGAGCTGGCAGTGTCACTACATGCTGCAAATGATGAGTTGTGCAACTGTTTGGTTCCGCTCAACCGTAAGTATCCCATTGCGGAACTGCTTCAGGCTTGCCGCGAGTATGCTCATGCCACAGGGAGACTTGTTTATTTTGAATATGCAATGTTCTCAAATATCAATGATTCTACTGCTGATGCCGATGCGCTGTTGAAACTGCTGCAGGGATTTCCCTGTGACGTGAATTTGATTTTGGGTAATACGACTGATTCGCTGGATTATAAGCCGTCGTCACGTGAGCAGGCGCTGGTATTTCAGAAGTGCTTAATAGTCGGAGGTGTGCGTGCCATGCTGCGTGTGTCGCGCGGTGCAGATATTGATGCAGGATGCGGGCAGCTTAGAAGCCGCTATCTTGAAAACTAATTCTCTCTCATTTAGCAAGTTCAATGCATTTGCATATCACAAAGGATATTGCGGCGCTTATTTCAATGGTGTAATATATCCCGTATGACCGAAAGCCTCTTTGATAGTTATCATCGCCAGATTGACTACATGCGCATATCTGTTACAGACCGCTGTAACCTGCGCTGTATTTACTGTAACTCCTCCACAAGGCAGCATCTTTCGCATAATGATATCCTGCGATACGAGGAAATTTCCCGGGTCGTGCGTATTGCGGCTAAGCTGGGCGTGCATAGCATACGTCTTACGGGAGGTGAGCCAACTGTTCGCCCGCGTGTGGTTGAGTTGGTTAGTATGCTGCGTGGAATTGCCGGTATAAAAGATATCTCCATGACTACAAATGCCGTGAATTTGACAGAAATGGCACAGCCGTTAAAGCAGGCAGGGCTGGATCGCGTCAACATCTCATTGGATACTTTCCGTCCCGAGCGTTTTGCTGCCATGTGCGGTGTCGGGAGGCTGGATGACGTGTTGCTTGGTATTGAGGCAGCGCGCAAGGCTGGATTAAATCCGGTTAAAACCAATACAGTTGTGCTGCGTGGAATCAACGATGATGAGGTGGTCGACTTTGCCCGCAAGAGTGTAACTGACGGCTGGAACGTGCGTTTTATTGAAGAGATGCCGCTTGTGGATAACCCCAACGGATATAAGCTGGTTTCCGTCAGGGAAATCAAGGAGTTAATTGAGCGCGAAATGGGTCCAATGCAGCCGCATGACTGTCCTTCAAGCGGTCATGGCCCGGCTAGGTCTTATCATCTTGGCGGCGGAGGCGGCACGATCGGTCTTATTGGTCCGGTGACTGATTGTTTTTGTGATACGTGTAATCGCTTCCGTCTTACTGCCGATGGTAAGTTGCGCCCGTGTTTGTTGCGTGAGGATGAGGTGGATTTGAAGTCTGCCTTGCGTGCTGAGGCATCTGATGAGGAACTCGAAGCCCTTATGCTTCAGGCGGTTGCGATGAAACAGGAAAAACACCAGCTGGATGAGCATATTGTGCCGCACGGACGCAATATGCGCCAGATTGGCGGATAGGGAATGCATACAATGCAGAAAGAGGTGTCTTATGCTTGATCTGACCCATGTAAACGAGGTCGGTGAGGCAAGGATGGTTGATGTCGGTGCCAAGGCTGAAACCGAACGCGAGGCGGTGGCCAGCGGCGGCGTACGCATGCAGGCGCAAACTCAGTCTGCTATCTGTCAAATGGGCATAAAAAAAGGTGACGTGCTTGCGGTGGCGCGTGTGGCAGGGATTATGGCGGCCAAGAAAACCCCGGAGCTTATTCCTTTGTGTCATACACTTCTTATCACCGAGGTTACCATAGATTTTGATTTTGTAGGCGATGACTTTATTAAGGTAACCTCCAAAGCAAAGTGTACCGGCAAGACCGGTGTGGAGATGGAGGCGCTCACTGCTGTTTCCGTTGCTTGTCTAACTATTTATGATATGTGCAAGGCCATTGACCGCGGCATGGTTATTGAGAGCATACAACTGGAAAAGAAGAGCGGCGGTAAAAGTGGCACTTTTATTAGACAATAAGGGGGAAAGCTAATGGCAAAAATTGTAGCTGTTTGTATCAGTGAACAAAAAGGTACAAAAAAACACGACGTTCGTGAGGGGGTTTTGAAAGAGGATTACGGGCTGGTCGGGGACTCTCATGCCAAGGACGGCAATCATCGCCAGCTTAGTCTGCTTTCCATGACCAGTGTTGAGAAGATGCGCAAGATGGGCGTGGATGTCGGTCCGGGTGATTTTGCAGAAAACCTGACTGTTGAGGGTGAGGAACTTGTGCTGTATGAGTTGCCCATCGGACAGCGCCTTTGCGTCGGCAAGGATATTGTTTTAGAGGTGACGCAAATCGGCAAGACATGCCATGACCGCTGTGAAATATTTAAGCAGGTTGGAACCTGTGTCATGCCGGTTGAGGGCATATTCACCCGCGTTATCAAAGGTGGCACTGTGAAAGCCGGGGATTGTGTCAGCCCGTGTGATACCTCTTCTGCCTCGTGCTGTAATTGCCAGCCTAAGTCCTAGGATTAGACCGCCGTGCAACTGGTGCGGCTAGTACGTGATTTTGTGGTTGTCCAAGCAGTTGTGAGCGCCTGTTTTACCTTGTTCTATCGCGGTTGATATGCTTGCCGCCGGATGCTGTATGTGCCTATCTGGAGGCTTCCCTCACCATGTGACCTATTTCAGGCAGTATTATTTTTTCAAGAGCCAAACTGACTGCTTTAAGCGAGCCCGGCAGGCATATTATGATTTTACCCAACGCTACCCCGGCACATGCGCGGCTGAGTATGCTACCGGTATTGATTTCCTGATAGGTGAGATAGCGAAACAACTCACCGAACCCGTCAAGTTTTTTCTCAAGCAACGGCATTACTGTCTCAATCGTCAGGTCCATTTTTGATGCACCTGTTCCGCCGCTGGTTATGATAACCTGAGTTTCGGCTGAGTGCAGCAACTCTCCAAGTTTATTGCGTATGGCAAGGGCGTCATTCTTAAGCATGCTGAAATCAGACACTTGGTGTCCTGCTGCGCTTAGTCTTTCAGTTAACAATTTGCCGGACTCATCCGTTTTTTCGGTGCGCGAGTCAGAAATGATGACAACGGCGCAGGTGACACTTTGCAGCGCAAGATGTTTGTGGTCTTCGTATCCCATGTTTTTGCTCCTGAGGAAAATATCACTAACATTATAAGCATCATTTGGCATGTGTGCAATTGAATTTTGTAGCGCTGTTGGGGTATCATTTCGGATATATGTGATAGGATACAATAATATGTTCAAAAAGATGCTGGTCCCACTGGATGTTTCCGAACTTTCGGAAGTTACTTTCAAATATGTCAGAGAATTGGCAGGGCGTTTTAGCGCATTGGAAGTTGTTCTGCTGCATGTTTGCAGCGATAAGTCTACGGCAGGATTGCATGGTGCCTATGTTGAGAACGCCGTCAACAAAATACGCGAAGACGCGCGAAAAATGCATGGTGGCACTGACGTGAATGTGCGCGGTGCGTTGCTCAAAGGCAACCCCACGGATGAGATTTTACGCTATGCTACAGGCAATGATGTTGACCTTATACTCATGGCAACACATGGGCGTTCCGGTATCAGCCGTTGGGCCATGGGCAGTGTGGCATACAAAATCCTGCGTCTGTCGGATATTCCGGTGTTGCTTGTGCGCGCCGGCATTGAGGATGCCATTATCCTTGATAAGCTTCCCGAGAGGCGCCTGTTGGTTGCGCTTGATGGCACGCGCTCGGCTGAGTCTATTTTGACGCATGTTGAGGCATTGGCGGCGCAGTGGGGCAAAGATGCCGTGCAGATTATTTTGCTCCGCGTTTGTGAGCCGGCTGAGGTTTCGTCGGATTATCCTTCGGATAAGGCTGAAAGCTGGGAGATGCGTGTTGAGCAGGAAAATCTCAAGATTAAGCTTGAGGCAGGATTGTATTTAGTCGGTATTGAAAAACGCTTTAAAGAAGCTGGTTTTAAGGTGTGCAGTGAGCTTCCTTTTGGCAGACCGGCGCAGGAAATTCTTCGGGCATCAATTGACAACAGAGCAAACCTCATTGCTATGGTACTTCACGGACGCTCAGGGATTAGCCGCTGGGCTTATGGCAATACGGCAGAAGAGGTTATGCTTGGTGCACGTATACCCATTATGTTGGTTTGCCAGTAATACTAGCTTAGACGTCATAAAAATAAGAGCGGCCCGTGCAGTTTGTGCATGAGCCGCTCTTTGAGTTTTGTTGGTATTAGACCTGAGGGTCGACTCTCTTGCGGAATGGAATAAGGCGCGACCATTCCTTGTTTTCCCATATGACAAGAATTTGGCTTGCATTAAATATTGAACTGTATGTACCAGTGATACAGCCGATGATTAACACCAGCGTGAAATAGCGGATGGTCGCCCCGCCCAATATGAAGAGAGCCAGCAGCACGAAAATCAAGGTAATCGGTGTGATGATTGAACGCGTCAGTGTTTGCAGTATGCTGGCGTTTACGACATTTTCAAACTTACCGCCGCCGCGCAGCATGTTCTCGCGGATACGGTCGAACACCACTATGGTGTCATGTACGCTGTAGCCTACCACTGTTAACATGCCTGTGATGAAAAGGGCGTCAATTTCAACGCCGACAGCCCATCCCAGTATTGAGAAAATACCGATTACCACCAGCACGTTGTGTACAAGAGCGATGATGGCGCAAATACCCCAACGGAATGGCTTGGGCATTCTGCGGAAAGCAAAGGTGATATAAAGCATGATACCGACTGATGCGCTAATTACGGCAATAATGGCATTGCGCACTGTTTCAGTCGCAACAGTTTGGGATACGGTTGCGAATTCTTTTTGGTCTGTAACTGTGTCAAGGCTTTCATCCAGAGCACTTATCAACTGGCTGTTCTGCTCGTTGTTTATTTGCTCCATGCGTACTATGAAATCATCGTCGCTGGTGTGCTGGATTACAGTGTTGCTGTAGCCAATATCAGATAGTGCAGTGCGTAGCTGTGTTTCATTTACATCGGTGCTGAACGCGAGTGTCATGGTAGTGCCGCTGCGGAACTCAATTCCCGGATTCAGCCCTGCTACAGCCAGCGAAATAATGCACGGGATGACAATAATCGTTGAAAAGAGTAAGAACCAAAATCTCTTGCTTACAAAATCAAACATTTTTCTTGACCTCATGAATGGATAAGCCTTTTATGAAACCTTCGCCGATGAGAATATCAATGAAAGTACGCGTGATAAGCACGGCACTGAACATACTTACTAAAACACCGATAAACAGTGTCAGGGCAAAGCCCCTCACCATGTAAGCGCCGAAAGCATTGCCGAACCAATAAAGGATAGCGCATGTGATGAACGTGGAAATGTTACTGTCGCGAATAGAAGGCCATGCGCGGCGGAAAGCCTCGCTTATGGCACTGTGCAGGCTGCGACCTGAGCGTAATTCCTCCTTGAGGCGCTCAAAAATGAGCACATTGGCATCGACGGCCATTCCAATAGAAATGACGAAACCGGCGATACTGGGCATGGTAATGGTGACTGGCAGAAGCTTGTAGATGGCCAGCACAATAACGCTGTAAATAAGCAGGGCGAAAGCAGCGATTGCGCCGGGAATGCCGTAGTAGAAAATCATGAATGCGACTATTATTCCTACGCCTATGGCACCGGCGATGAGGCTCTTGTTGAGCGAGTCGGCACCGAGCGTGGCATCTACCTTTGTCTGTTGCACAATAGTCAAGGGCACGTCAAGCGAGCCGGAGTTAAGCTTGATTGCCAGATTGGTACATTCCGGTGTCGTCATGCCTGAAATAGTACCTGGAGATGATATTGTGGCTTGTACAGTTGCTTTCGAAATTATTTCGCCGTCCAAAAATATGGCGATGGGCTTGTAAAGGTTGCGGTTTGAGCCGGTGATTTCCTCGAAAAGTTTGGCACCCTCGTCATTCCACTCAAAAACGACGACTGGATTGTTGTTTGGGTCAAGCCCGACACGTGCGCTTTTGAGGTATTTGCCAGTGAGTTCGGTTGTGCCATCGTTGCCCACTGCTACGAACCATTGCTTACCCTCGTTATCTGTGCGGATTGAGGACCCTATACCATCTTCTTCACAGATTTCAAGTATAGCAACGCTGCCGAGAATGCCGATAGCCTCTTCTGTATCCTTGACGCCCGGAAGTTCGACCAATATTCTGTCATCGGCATATTTTTGAATGATGGGCTCGGTGCTGTAGGTGTTGGCACGGCGCGAGATTTTGTCCAACAGTGATGCCATCACCTCATCGTTTGACAAAGAATCGTCTTTCTTGGATAAGTCGGCTTCATATACAAGGCGCGTCCCGCCTTTTATATCCAAGCCAAACTGAAATCCTGTTTTCCCAAGTCTGGTGCTGTCGGTGGGCAGAATGACCCACAGCGACAACCCCATCAATGCCAAAA
>WQXK01000032.1 GCA_009784845.1 Dehalococcoidia bacterium
CTCGGCAGATTTCTTGGATGCTTCAGCCGTTTCCTTAGCGGCACGAATGGCCTCCTCTGCGCCCAAGGCAGCTTTGGCAGCAGCCTCAAGTGATACAACCTCAGCTCTCTTGGCAGCATCTTCCGCCGCTATGCGGGATTCTTCAGCAGATTTCTTGGATGCCTCAGCCGTTTCTTTGGCTGCACGAATAGCTTTCTCCGCACCCAATGCTGCCTTAGCGGCAGCCTCAAGTGACACAACCTCGGCTCTCTTGGCAGCCTCTTCCGCCGCTATGCGAGCCTCTTCCGCCGCCTTTTTGGAGGCCTCAGCCATTTCCCTGGCAGCACGAATAGCCTCCTCAGCACCACCTGCGGCTTTAATAGCCGCCGTCTGAGCGGCTAGAGTAGATGTCTCTGATGCCTGAATTGAGGCATTTGCTGCAGCCTCAGCAGCTTTAGCCATTTCCTCAGCCATAGCGACCAGTCTATGCAAAGCCTGCGCCGCCACCTGAATAGCCTCATCGCCCAACAAATCAGCAGCTTCGGCTTTCTTAAAGCCCTTATCAGCAATCTCATAACCTTTGGCGGCCGACTTTTTAGCCTCCAGTCCGGCCGTCTCAACACGCTCAGCCGCTTTACCGCTCACTCGTACAGAGGCTTCAATCGCCTCATCTCCTGCGATATCCGCCAGTTCGGCACAGCGCCGAACGTCCTCAGCTGCCCGGGCAGCCAAAGAGGCCAATCGCTTACTTTTGCGACCGGCCTCATCCGTTTTTATGGCAGTTGTTGCATTAATATTTTGGGATAACTCATCCATCGCTGCTTTAACATCTTTGGAGGAATCATCAGCTTCTTTGGCTGTTTTGTTGGCTCTTTCAATGGCCGCCATTAATGTTGCTTTGGCATTATTTGCCGCATTTTCCGCCATTGTGGCCGCTGCTGCAGCGGCTTGAGCTGCGGCTGCGGCGGCCTCACGCGCCGACAATTCTACTTCTTCTGCCTTGTGAGCGGCCTCCTCTGCGGCATATTTAGCACCGCGAGCCGTTTCCTCGGCCTTAAGCGCTTTTTTCTCGGCACGATCTGCTGCGTCCTCAGCTGCCATTGTGGCACTTTCAGCCGCTCTGTGAGCCATAGCAATTGCTTCATCCGCAGCCTGCTTGGCAGCAGCAGCTGCTGCTGCTGCTGCTTTAACAGCCTCCTCTGCTCCCAAAACAGCATTTTGACTGGCTGTTTCTGCACGCAGAGCCGCTTCGTCAGCTGCCTTTTTGAAAGTCTCTGATGCCCGTTTGGCTCCCAAGTCTGCTTCGTCTGCCTTGCGGCTGGCTTCCTCGGCCGCAGCCTTAGCTGCATTAGCCTTCATTTCCGCCCTTGCAGCAGCCTCTTGTGCAGAACGGGTGGCCGTATCTGCGGCTGTGCTGGCTGCCTCGCGCGCATCTATCGCACGTGCCTCAGCGTCCTTGGATGCCTGAGTTGCAGAAAGCGCCGCCTCACGAGCCAGCCGCGCCGCCTCTTGGGCAGAGCGTGCCGCATCAGTTGCTGTCGCAATATTGCTGCCCATTTCCTCAAGTATCTGAGGGAGGGGCTTGCTCATTATTTCAGCACGTTTTGCCTGTGGCGCCTGCTCAGTTTCCTTGTTTTTCTGTGCCATATTGATCCTCCCAAAAACTTAACTAAATACAAAACACCTGAAAAACACTTTTTCTGACGTGAAAACAGATACCCTGTTGAATGTTAAGGTTCCCCGGACCATTCCCTTGCGATAATTATATAGGAAACGAGTTGATAATACTATCTATGTTGACAGAGGATTGTCAACTAATTCAGTATCTTATGAGATGTTATCCGCCACCCGTGCGTTTGAGCAACTCATCAAAGGCAGCAAACCATTTAATTTTGACGTCATCCGGCCATGAAGGATCAAAGCCTGGGAATTTATCTATCAACAATTTGTCCAAACTTATTCCATTCGGAACAGTTGC
Organism: Dehalococcoidia bacterium; assembly: GCA_009784845.1. Next base: position 1,958 of record WQXK01000032.1, read on the forward strand.
GCTGCTCATTGGAATTTCCGTCCATGCATTTTTTGTCTGGATTTTGGACGATTTTTTTGCCGATGCCGTTGGGCGTGAGGTGCGATTTTTCTTGGTGACAAAAGGTGAAATTTTCATGCCGCTGTTGCCAGCAAGACCTATGAAAAATTTGATGCACTTACGCGCCACATCATTGGCTATCTGGTAGTTATCATGGAAAGCCTCTTCCATCTGTGCATAAGTTGCCGATTGCGGATCTACCTGACTTTCAAAGAAAAAACTATATGATTCCTGTGTAATTTGCCTGAGAATTTCAGCACGCTGGTCTTCTCTGCTACCAACCAGCTGGCGCAGCTTAAGCGTGGGGAAGCCACTGACATCCACCAAATCCAAAAAACGCAGGGCTGCCACAAGTTGCGCCCCAGTGCTGCCCGATAGCCGTTCGCCCCAATAACTGCGGTCTATGCGCGCCGGCATAGTCTGCTGAAGACCTTCAATAAAATTTAAGAAGGTACGATACGAAACATAAGGCGGTAACAGCTTTTTGGACGGATTGGATAACATCATCACCCATTGTAAGTTAATTCCAACAAAAAATGCAACCGGACAAAAACCATTTTGGGGTAAGGACAAAACTTATTGCTTATGGAATTTGCATGGACAATTTTGGACAGTATTTGACGCATACTCTTGGCACAATCTACTATGACAAAAATTTCTACAATATAAGGAGTAGGGGAGCATGGGAGCAGCAATTGAATATCAAAAACTAATGACAGAAATCGTCCACATCAATCTTCCCGGTCCGTCAGAGCCAACCCCGGGTATGAGTGGCGGTGAGTTGTTGCATGGATTTCTGGCTGACTTGTATCGCAGCAACAATCAGGAAACCAAGAATTACGTCAACTCGCTGTGCCTTAAGTGGAATGTCCACTACCGCGAATTCAAGGCGTAATACACCTGCACATCTACAATATATATTAGTAATCTGAAAAATAAATAGGCAACAAATTTGCAGTCAGGGGGAGTAAGTAATGAAAAGAAGGAAAGTCGCATCCATTGACATCGGGACTTCTAAAGTCTGCACCGTAATGGCAGATACCGACGGCGAAGATATACGTGTCCTGGGTGTCGGAGTTGCACCTTCCAAAGGTATGCAAAAAGGCTTGGTAGTCAATCTGAACGACACCAAGGAGTCCATTCGTCAGTCCGTACGTACGGCAGAGCAGGCAGTTGGTTACAAACTTGATTCCGCCATGGTTAGCGTTAATGGGCGTCACATCAACTCCGTAAACAACCGCGGTGTCATCGCTATTACCGATAACAAACAGACGGTAAGACCTGATGATGTCTATCGCGTGCTGAAAGTGGCCCAAAACATAGACCAAACAAGTGCCGCCGGTTCCATGGTTTTACATCTAATACCGCAAACCTACACCGTTGATGGGCAGGAAGGTATTAAAAATCCGGTTGGCATGCATGGATTCAGGTTGGATGTTGATACCCATATTGTCACCACAACCGCCGCGTCAGTTGAAAACCTCACCAAATGCGTACGCGCCGCAGGTATTGAAATTGAGCAGTTGATTTTCGCTCCGCTCGCCAGTGCCGAAGCTGTATTGACCCCGGATGAAAAACAAACCGGCGTCATTATGGCCGATATCGGCGGAGGTACCACAGGCGTTACTGCATATTATAACGGCAACATTTTCCACACCTCTGTATTACCTGTATCGGGTCATTCCATTACTCACGATATTTCTGTCGGTCTGGGCGTATCCATTGAACTGGCAGAAGAAATCAAACTGAAGTACGGCAGCGTCGTCCCAGGCGAAGAAAAAATGGCCGACCGCGCCATGTTGGAAGACGGGCGCACTATACAATATGCCGAACTTTACGAAATTATCCGCACACGCACTGAAGAAATGCTGCGGTTGATTTTGCTGGAACTTCCCAGTGATTACAATAAGTACATTCGCTCCGGCATAGTGCTTACAGGCGGCACAACCAATCTGCCGGGCATTACCGAACTCGGGCTTGATGTTACTCACCTGCCGGTTCGCATCGGAACCCCTCCAAAGATGTATGGCATTTCCGACAGCTTAATTGATCCGGCTTTCTCCACCGCAGTAGGACTACTGTTATGGAAGCATGAGCACAAGCTGTCCCCCAAAGAGAATGAAAACAGCAATTCAGGTCGTAGCTTTATGGCTGATTTAGGCGGTCTATTCGGTCGCAAGTAGACGGCATAGACACAAAATACTATCAAACATTTAAGGAGTATACAAAAATGGCAAGAACGATTTATGTACAAAGTGGTGCTAAAATCAAGGTAATTGGCTGCGGCGGCGGCGGTTGCAACGCCATCACCCGCATGGTGCGCGAGCAAATCCGCGGCGTTGAATTCGTGGCAATGAACACCGATGCCCAGGCATTGGCCGTTACAGAAGCCCCCATCCGCATCCAGCTTGGCGAAAAAAATACCCGAGGTCTCGGCGCCGGAGGCGATAACAAAGTAGGTCACAAAGCAGCCGAGGAAAGCCGCGATGAAATCCGTCAGGTAGTTCAAGGCTGCGACATGGTCTTCGTAACAGCCGGCATGGGTGGCGGCACCGGTACCGGTTCTGCGCCTGTTGTGGCTCAGATGGCCAAGGAAAGCGGCGCACTTACCATCGCTGTCGTTACCAAACCATTCGCTTTTGAAGGCTCCCATCGCACGAAGATCGCTGAGGAAGGCATCGCCGAACTGATGCCAAATGTTGACACCTTGGTGCTTATCCCCAATGATAGATTATTCGATATCTGCGACCAAAAGACCGGCGTAGATGGTGCTTTCCACCTAGCCGACGAGGTACTATGCAACGGCGTTCAGGCAATCGCCGAGGTGATTACCGTACCTGGTCTCATCAATTTGGATTTTGCCGATGTGCGTTCCGTTATGAAAAATGCCGGACCTGCATGGATGTCCATCGGTCGCGGAGCAGGTGCCAACCGTGCGGCAGAAGCCGCCAAGCAGGCACTGCAAAGCCCTCTGTTGGATGTATCCATTGAAGGCTCCAAGGGCGTCATCTTCAACGTCGCCGGCGATAGTTCTCTGTCGCTGTATGAAGTTAATGCCGCAGCCGATATCATCCGCAAGGCAGTTGATCCGGATGCTATTGTTATCTTCGGCGTATTGCTGGACAACAATATGGGCAGCGAGGTAAGGCTGACCCTTATCGCCACTGGCTTTGCCACCAAAGAAGGTATGGCCGGTGCAGCACGCGAAAGAGAAATCTACCGAGCCCTGAAAAGCATCAAATCCGAGGACGAACTGGAAGTCCCTGCTTTTATGCGCCAGCGCAGCATGCTTGCCGGTCAACGCATGCACCCCGTTGCCAACACTCCTCCTATGCAAAGAGTTGAAGTCGGCATGGGTATGAATCGCCGCCCAATGCGCTAATATTGCCCTGCTCTTGTGGTAGGGAGGGATCCTCCCCCTCCCTACCACTGCTCCTCTCACAGCAACTTTGCGATTTAAGCCCACCTTTTGAACTACCCAAGACTCTCGACCTCCCCAGAACACCAGTACACTCAACACCTTTTGTTTCATTTTACCTGCCAGTCGGCGCATGCTACTATTTAGCTGAAATTTCAGTAAAGAGGTAGCGATATGGACAAAGTCACTCTGGGTGCTCAACCACTGGTATACCCTATGCCCACTTTTTTGGTAGGTGCCGACATTGATGACAAACCTAATTTTATGGCTGTGGCTTGGGGAGGTGTCGCATGCGGCAACCCTCCTATGCTCAGCGTAGCACTTCAGCATCACCGTTTTACATACAAAGGCATCAAAGCCCACAGTGCTTTTTCGGTCAATATCCCATCACAAGCTCAGGTTGTCGAATTCGACTATTGTGGGCTGAAAACAGGCGCCAAAGTAGACAAAAAAAAGGCTTGCGACTTTAAGGTATATTACGGGCAAACAGCCCATGCCCCGCTTGTAGAGCAATGCCCTGTAAATCTGGAATGCCAGCTGGCGCACATTCTGAATCTTGGTAGCCACGCCCTAATAGTCGGTGAAATTATGCAAACACACATTAGCGCTGATTGCCTGACAGACGAAAAACCTGATTCAGCCAAAATACAACCATTTATTTACTGCGGCGGCAAGCAGTCCTGCTACGTTGCATTCGGAGAAACAATTGCGCCTGCTTTCAAAGTAGGACGACAGCTTAGCGCCGACACACAGCACAACGCATAAACACACGAGGGCAACACATAACCAGATGTATTGGACCTATACAACGCTACGCTATTGACATTTTTTTTCGATTGCAGCACAATATGGCGTTAATCGGTAGGTTAGGCTACCGCTGAGATAAGGGTTGCTGCCGCGGAATAGTGGAGACACTATGAGAAGGTAGGATAGTCCGCGTCGAATCCAAGGCGCGGAATAATGCAACTTCATCGCCCGGCGAGGCTAAAGCTTGTACGGTGGCAGATGCTCTCATGAAGCTTGGCTCTGTTGTCGTATGTGGCAACAGAGTTTTTTTATTTATTTTGAAAAAAGGAGGCGAGTGTATGGACCCCGATGGCAGTAGTAGATGGTTCGACAATGGCGATAGGTTGTCGGGCGGCGTAACTCGTATTCTCGTCTCTGTATTATCTGTCCAATAAACCTGCGCCTCAATTAAAAAGGAGGCAAACCCAGTGAAAAAGAATACCCACATCATAACTATCACGCGTGCAGACAGGGCAAAAAAACGCCTTCTGAATGCAGCAACCAAATCGTATGAAACGCTCCTCATTCAGTACGATAACAGCTTTGAAGGCTACGATACGGACAAAGTTGATGAAATGCGTGACCAATATGGGGCAAACGTCATCACCAAGCAGAAAAAGGTATCTATTTTTCGCCGGCTGTGGAATGCCTTCATAAATCCGTTCACTGTCGTTTTGTTCGTTCTGGCAGGGCTGTCTTTTGCAACGGACGTCATTGCTGCAGCACCGGGCGAAAAAGACCCTACCGCCGTTATCATCGTTTTGACGATGGTATTTATCAGCGGAATGTTGCGTTTTGTCCAAGAACTTCGTAGCAGCAGCGCGGCAGCAAGACTGGGTGAAATGGTAGAAACTACCGTTGCCGTCACGCGCCTCTATGAAACGGATGCTTCTGACGAACCTCTTTCCGAGAAAAGAGAAATCCCCCTTGATGAGGTTGTCGTCGGCGACGTTATTCATTTGGCAGCCGGCGACATTATTCCGGCTGACCTGCGCATTTTACAGGCGAAAGATTTGTTTGTTAGCCAATCGTCACTAACGGGCGAGAGTGAGCCTGTGGAAAAATTCGGCACAGCGATTTATGGGAAACCAACCAATCCGCTTGATCTGAACAATCTTGCCTTCATGGGTAGCACAGTCATCTCAGGCTCGGCACAGGCACTTGCTTTGGCTGTCGGCGACGATACCATACTTGGCGGTATCGCGGGACAGCTGCGCGGAAAAACGCCCCCGACCAGCTTTGAGAAAGGGGTCAACTCCGTCTCCTGGGTGCTGATACGTTTTATGCTTGTAATGGTGCCTGTGGTGCTTTTCGTCAATGGGTTCACAAAAGGCGACTGGCTTCAGGCGTTTCTCTTTGCGCTATCTGTGGCAGTCGGGCTTACACCGGAAATGCTGCCCATGATTGTATCCGCAAACCTTGCCAAAGGTGCGGCATCAATGTCCAAAAAGAAGGTTATCGTTAAGGAAATCAATGCCATACAAAACTTCGGCGCCATGGATGTCCTATGCACCGACAAGACAGGCACGCTCACACAAGACAAAATCATTCTGGAATACCACCTCGACATACACGGCAACAGCGACACAAGGGTGCTGCGTCACGCCTTTCTTAACAGCTATTACCAAACCGGACTAAAAAACCTTATGGATGTTTCCATCATCCAGCGGGCACGTGAAGAGAAAGTCATTGAGAACGAGAGTTCTTATGTAAAGCTTGACGAAATCCCGTTTGATTTCAGCCGGCGGCGCATGAGCGTCATTGTATCTGATAAAAATGGCAAAACGCAGATGATTACAAAAGGCGCTATCGAAGAGATGTTATCCATTGCCACGTTCGCCGAATACAAAGGTCACGTGGAACCTATAACCGATGCTCTAAGACATGAGATTATGGACACCTGCAGCAAGTACAATAGCGACGGTTTGCGGGTTTTAGGCGTCGCGCAAAAGACGAACCCTTCCTCTTCCAAGGCATTTTCCGTCGCAGACGAAAGCGATATGGTGCTTATCGGATATCTTGCATTCCTTGACCCGCCGAAAGACAGCGCATCAGACGCAATCGCATCACTTCACGAATACGGCGTTAATATTAAGGTGTTAACCGGCGACAACGACTTCGTGACAAAAAGCGTGTGCAAGCAGGTCGGCCTTTCTGCTGACAAAATTCTGCTCGGCGCAGACGTTGCAAACATGGATGATGCACAATTAAAACTCGCCGTAGAACAGGCGAATGTATTCGCTAAATTATCACCGCAGCAGAAAGCACAGATAGTAACTGTACTCCGTGAAAACGGCCATACGGTAGGCTATATGGGCGATGGTATAAACGATGCAGCCGCCATGCGGGCTGCGGATGTGGGCATTTCCGTCGATACCGCCGTTGACATCGCCAAAGAGTCCGCCAAGATGATTTTGACAGAAAAAGATTTGATGGTACTGAAAAACGGTGTCATCGAAGGGCGTAAGATTTACGCCAATATCATCAAGTACATCAAAATGACAGCCAGCTCCAACTTTGGAAATATGTTTTCTGTTCTCATAGCAAGCGCCTTTTTGCCGTTTTTGCCAATGCTGCCAATACAACTGCTGTTGCTAAACCTGATTTACGACATATCATGCATTGCCATTCCGTGGGATAACGTAGACAAGGAGTTCTTAGCTGTTCCGCGCAAATGGGATGCCTCCAGCATCGGCAAGTTTATGACATGGATTGGGCCGACAAGTTCTGTGTTCGATGTTACGACATACCTGCTGATGTTCTTTATCATTTGCCCTGCCATGTGCGGCGGATTGATGTATAACGAGATTACCGATCCGACAACGCAAATTACTTTCATTGCATTGTTCCAAGCCGGCTGGTTTGTGGAGTCTATGTGGAGCCAAACCCTCGTTATTCACATGATACGCACGCCAAAGGTACCATTTATCCAAAGCCGTGCCTCATTACCTGTTGTGTTGCTGACTTTTTCAGGCATCGCAGTGCTCACGGCCATACCATTCACGTCCTTCGGCAAAGCCATTGGGCTCACCGCTTTGCCTCCGGTATACTTCGCATGGCTGGCGCTGACGATTGTGCTTTATATGGCCTTGGCAACCCTGTTCAAGACTATTTTTGTACGGCGATATGGGGGGTTGTTGTAAAGGATAACAAAGCGCTGAAATTGTCGGTGGATATCAAGAGGGTCGGAGCGTGCGCGCTCCGACCCTCTTTGTTTGATGACTGTATACTGGCAGGTTATTTTTTCTGCCGCCAAAAAGGAGCCTGAAAAGGAATATAATTAGACATGCGCCGCCAATAGCGACTAAGAAGCCAAGAACGCTAAACGTAGTAACATCAGCGAAGAAGCTGACAATCCAGCCGCCAAGTAAAGCACCGGCGATGCCCAAGATAAGGTTACGGATAAAGGTGACCTTGCCCCCGATCATTGCACCAATTTCAAAGTTAGTAATAGCATAAACTAAATTTGAAAGAGGTGATAACAATGTCGAGGAAAAACTACACAGCGGAGCAGATTATCGTGATTCTGC
>WQXK01000033.1 GCA_009784845.1 Dehalococcoidia bacterium
ACCAGCGGTTCGGGCTGCAATATGGCAGTCATGTCGCCGGTGATTTTTTTGGCATCGCGCTCACCAAAGGCGCACATCTCACGTGCCTTGAGCAAAGCCTTATACAGCACGGCGGCAGCGCGGCGCTCGTCCGTACTGAGGTAAGTATTACGGCTGCTCATTGCCAGCCCGTCCTCTTCACGTACGGTCGGCACAACATCAATCTCAAGATTCATATTGAGGTCACAAACCATTTTCCTGACCACCAGCACCTGCTGGGCATCCTTTTGCCCGAAATATGCCCTGTGGGGAGCTGTGATGTTGAATAGCTTATTGCATATGGTGGCAACACCGAGAAAATGCCCCGTGCGGCGGGCTCCCTCCAACGTATCAGTAATTCCCCTCACCTCAACCCAACTATCAAAGCCATCGGGATACATCTCATCGGCAGAAGGAATAAACAGCACATCCACACCAGCTTGCTCAAGCAACTTAATGTCTTGCTGTTCGTCTCTGGGGTATTTAGCAAAGTCTTCCTGCGGACCAAACTGCGTGGGATTGACAAAGATGCTGACAATTGTAGACGCATTGAACTCCTGTGATTTTCCAACCAGCGCCATATGACCTCGGTGTAAATACCCCATGGTAGGCACCAGACCTACACTGCCTTTCATCCCACGGCGCAAAGAGAGCATCTCAGAGATGCCCCGAACGACTTTCATGCGACGTCTTTCATAACAGCTTGCATTACGTTTGGAGGCATTTCTATGCTTTCTTTGGGAGCAGGGAAATCACCTGCCGTCACATCTCGCGCATACTGCGCAACTGCATTGCATATATCGTCGGCCAGATGGGCATAGCGGCGTGTGTGCTTGGGCACGAAATCACCAAACAGTCCCAGTATGTCTGATACCACCTGCACCTGACCGTCGCATGCGGCACCTGCCCCGATACCGATGCTGGGAATGCTAATTTGTTTTGAAATAAAAGAGGCCAACTCAGCCGGTATGGTTTCCAGTACAACAGCGAATGCACCGGCTTGTTCCAGCGCTTTGGCATCGGCAACCAGCTGTTTGGCAGCCTCAACAGTCTTGCCCTGCGCCTTAAATCCGCCAAGCTGGTAAATTGACTGCGGCGTAAGACCAATATGACCCATAACCGGAATTCCGGCATCCACAATCCGTTTAACAGTGCCGCACATGCCAGCCCCACCCTCCAGTTTAACGGCGTGGGCACCCCCCTCCTGCATAAACCGCGCCGCATTCCTGAGCGCCTCATCGGCACTAACCTGATAACTCATAAAAGGCATGTCGCCTACGACCAGCGCATTCTTAACAGCGCGTGTAACGGCTTTGGTGTGATGCAGCATCTCATCCATGGTAACCGGCAGGGTTGACTCATAACCCAGCACCACATTCCCCAAGCTGTCGCCAACCAGTATTACAGGAACACCGGCGCGCTCGACCATCTGAGCCGTAGGATAGTCATAAGCAGTGAGCACGATGATTTTCTCGCCTCTCTGTTTCATCTCTTTAAGCTGAGTAATACTCACACGCATGGCATAACCTCCCTGACAGATATTTCGTAATTATCGCAGCAGTTACTTGAGCGGGATAATGCGGTTTTTTTCGTCTACATGCACAATTTTAGGCTTGCAGTCAATGGCTTCTTTTTCCTGCATTTGGTGATAGGAAAGAATGATGACCACATCGCCCGGCGCAGCCAGCCTGGCAGCGGCACCGCGCAAATCAACCTGTCCTTTCTGTCCTCTTATGGCATAAGTGGTAAAGCGCGCACCATTGTTGACGTTAAGAATATGCACTTCCTCATACGGCAAAATATCAGCCTTTTTCAAAAGTTCCGGGCCAATAGCTACGCTGCCTTCATAATCCAGCATCGTGCCGGTAACCCTGGCGCGATGAATTTTTGCATAAAGCATGCTTCTCATAAGTTAATCCCCCTCACTGCCATGGACTTCGCTCAGACCCGCCGCCACAGCTGACACAGAACCGATGTTTTGCGCATAAAAAAACTCCCGCCGCACAAAACGGTGGAAGCATATAAAACACTACTTACCGCCGTCTCGGTCCTGCGATCCAAGCGACTTTAATTTTTTGATATTTTACGAGAGTGCTCAACGCCCACATGCGCAGGTCGCTGGCTCATTTAATATAGTTTTAGGCAGGTGATTTGTCAAACGCAGCTGATAATTCAGCCCACAGCTCAGCGCAAAGAGCCTCATCAATTCCCTTGTCGGGGCAACCGAACAGCGCCGTATGCAATGGGGTGATGGAAATAAAAGCATGCTCAATAGCCCAAAGGTCGCTTCCTTCGGCATATTCGCGCTCAAGCTTGCGCTGCACCAACCAGTAATACTCGCGCCTGCCATCAGTACCTTCCTGCGCCGTGTCGATATGTGTTTTATGCGACAAAGTGGTAAGTTTGATGCCACGCATTTGCTCAAATGGCTCAGGCGGCAGATTAACATTCAGGAAAAGGTCTCTCGGCAACCTGCCGCATGCTATATGCCTGCCCAGCAGAGCCGCCAGCTTGCCGGCAACGGGCAGATTACATAACTGCATAGCCTCAGCGGATACGGCAACGGAAGGCAACCCCCTTAGGTATCCCTGTAATGCGGCACCCACCGTACCAGAAATAAGCACGTCATCACCAAGGTTCTGCCCTGAGTTAACGCCGGAAAACACCATGCTGGCTTGCGGGGCTAATTTGTCCAAGCCCAGTATTACACTGTCACCCGGCGAGCCTTCCACCGCATATGTATCCGCACCAGTTACTATGGCATCTGCAGCACGCACGCGCAGCGGCACACGCAGCGTAACAGACGTTCCGGTGGCACTTTGTTCGCGGTCGGGAGCCGAAACGACAACCTGCTGCACAGAGGAAAGCGCCTGTGAAAGCGCATGCAACCCAGGAGCAAAGATGCCATCATCGTTTGAAACAAGAATCATAAGCGCAGTTTAGCATATCAAGGCACAACAGGGGAATGTTTTGAACAGTTCAAAATATGTCAGAATATTAAACTATTCTTTACTATTGACATTATTTTAATTAAAGTCTATATTTAATAATATTTAGAAGGAGGCGCTAGTTGGCTTTAGAATTTCTGCCGGACTGGATGAGCAGTTTAGACGATGAAGATATGATTTTCATCCGTAATTTTATCATGGCCTCTGGCTCTCTCAAGGAAATCGCCACGCACTATGGAATTACTTATCCGACCGTCCGCTTGAGACTGGATAAAATAATTCAGAAAGTGAATATCGGCGAGAGTTCAAATCAGGACCATTTTATTTCAAAGGTTAAGCAATTGGCCATAAATGATAAGCTCGATTTTGAAACGGCCAAAACCTTAATTAGCGAGTATAAAAAGACCAAAAAGGAGCTTAAATAAATGGGAATGCTCATGTTTATCTTCAGTATAGTTTTCATTATTTTAGCGCTAATTATGTTTGTACTGCGTTGGGCAAATTTGACAAAAAAGAAGCACTCTTTCACGGGCAAAGCTGTGCGTATAGCGCTCTATTTCAGCGCAGTTTTGTTCATCACTGCTGTAATGAGCTTCCATTTTCTTCCGGCAGTGGGTTACCTTTATCTAATCTTGGGTTTTTCAATCGCTGTATTTGGGATATTACAGGCAAAATTGAGTAAAAAAGAAAATGAAACCGAGAAGATGAAGAAGGACAAAAATGCCAATAGAGATGACGGTCGCTGAGAAACTGCAAGATTTTGCCGACTCAGAGAATATTCGTGTTTACCCCGCAGGCTGTCATTCTCTGCATAAGGGTTGTTGCCACGCAACAAACGATTTTAGCGCAATAGTTATCAATACGAACGTAGTCAAAACACACCCAGATTATGTTTGTACACTTGCCGAAGAAATCGGGCACATCAAAACAGGAACAATGCTCCCCCTATGTGATTACGTTGACCCAAAATATAAAAATTGGATAAAGCGCAAGAATGAGATTCATCCTGTGAGATATGCCATCAACTGGATACTGCCACCATCAAGGATACAGGAAGCACGTGATGATGGTTGTTACTGTGTCTGTGCAATCGCCCAATTTTGCGGTGTAACAGAAGAATTTCTTATGGAAGCACTTGATTACTATGGATGGAATTAGCAGCTATGCATAAGGTAATGGTCTTTATCGACTTTGAGAATCTCAAGTGTTTTGGCCACACAAACATGCGGTATAAAAAAGCTAGACACAGACTTTTTCACGGGATAAAAATAGGAAAAGGAGGAGTGTCTCCGGACCAATATCTAGGGCGCTTTCCTGTATGATACTTCCCAAGCAAGACGTCGCGGGTTCGAATCCCGTCACCCGCTCCATAAAACCAAAAGTAACTTGCAGGCTATTAAAAAATGTATTTTGTGGCAAGAAAGCAACTGCCAAAGTATTATATTAACAACGTCCAATAGCGCATAACATAGGCGCTGTTTTAGAGGTAAAAATGATTATTGACTTCCATGCACATGTTTTCCCTGATGATTTGGCTCCAAGGGCGATTGAGGTGCTCTCATCATGCATTGATAATCTCTACCCTCCGGTGAGCGACGGTACACTTGCAGGGCTGCTGCATAACATGGATGAATGGGGTATTGGTCTTTCTGTAACGCAGCCGGTGATAACCAAGCAGTCGCAGTTTAGAAAGACTAATGAATGGGCTGCTGCCACATGCTCTGACAGGATTGTAGCTTTTGGAGGGGTTTTCCCGCATACGGATGATTACAAGCGGGATATTGATTTCGTTGTTAGTTTGGGCTTGAAAGGGCTTAAATTCCATGCGGAGTATCAGGACTTTCTGGTGGATGACCCACATATGCTCAAAATATACGATTATGCTCTGAGTAAAGGCTTAATACTACTGCATCATGCGGGATTTGACCCGGCTTTCCCGCCCCCGTTTCGCAGTTCACCGCAGCGCTTTGCCAAGATGGCACAGGCTATGCAAGGCGGGACAATTGTGTTGGCGCATCTGGGCGGGCATGACCAATGGGATGACGTGGAAAAATATTTGGCTGGAAGCGCGGTGTATCTGGACACGTCGATGGGATTTGCATATTTCCCGCATGAGCAGTTTTTGCATATTGTGCAAAAGCATGGTGCGGATAAAATCTTATTCGCGTCTGATGCCCCATGGAGCAATGCAAAGAGCGAGATTGAACAGCTGAGGGCACAGCCTCTTTCCGACAGCGAAAAAGCTGCCATACTAGGTGGTAATGCCAAACGCATATTAAACATGTGATGTGAGGCATGCCTAAAAAGTGTCTTGGCTGCAAAGAGCATGCACAATATTTAGACAGTTTTGCAAGTTACTCGATATGCCGTACGTGACAACTCGCGACATTTTCATATGCCATTGGTATAATATAACTGGAGTAGGCTAAAGACTGGGATAACCCCCATTCTATGTCTGAAATTTTGATAATAATCAAATCTTAAACAAAGGAGAGAGTACTATGGGTTTGCTGAAAGCGGGAACTGGCGCAATTGGAGGCGTACTGGCTGACCAATGGAAGGAGTTTTTCTATTGTGAGGCCATTGATGTCAATGTGCTGGCGGTGAAAGGGCGTAAGCGCGATGACAAGCGCTCTTCCAACACCAAAGGGACGGATAACATTATCTCAAGCGGGTCCATCGTGGCAGTAGCTGACGGACAGGCTATGGCGATTGTTGATCAGGGTAAGATTGTGGAGTTCTGTGCCGAGCCGGGTGAATTTAAGTATGACGCATCATCTGAGGCGAGCATATTTAACGGCAAGCTTGGCTCAAGCATAAAACAAACCTTTGTTAATATCGGCAAGCGTTTCACCTTTGGCGGACAGCCGGGTAAGGACCAGCGCATTTACTACTTCAATCTCAAGGAGATTGTAGGCAACAAGTATGGAACTCCCAATCCCGTGCCTTTCCGTGTCGTAGACCACAATATTGGGCTGGACGTGGATATTGCCATACGCTGCAATGGTGAGTACTCATATAAGCTTACCGATCCCATATTGTTTTACACCAATGTATGTGGCAATGTGGAGTCGGCCTATCGCAGGGACAGCATAGACAGTATGCTAAAATCCGAACTTTTGACAGCACTGCAGCCGGCTTTCGCCAAGATTAGTTCCATGGGGATACGCTACAGCGCTCTTCCGGGGCACACGACTGAGTTGGCTGAGGCTTTGAACGAGGTTTTGTCAAAGAAGTGGACTGAGCTCAGAGGTCTTTCCATTGCCTCTTTCGGTGTTAACAGTGTCACGGCCTCACCTGAGGACGAGAATATGATAAAAGACCTGCAGCGCACGGCTGTTATGCGCAATGCAGGTATGGCCGGTGCCACGCTTGTTACGGCGCAGGCAGATGCCATGAAAGCTGCGGCCGGAAATGAAGGCGGTGCGTTTATGGGTTTCCTTGGCATGAATGCGGCGATGAATGCTGGCTCAAATGCAGGAAGCTTCTTCAATATGGATGCCCAGCAAAAAGAGCAGGCAGCACAGCAGCAGGCACAGCAGACTGCGGCTGGCATTTGGAAATGTGAGTGCGGTGCCTCCGCCAGCGGCAAATTCTGCAATGAGTGCGGCAAGTCCAAACCGGCATCGGATACATGGGCATGTGTGTGTGGAGCCGAAGTCAAAGGTAAGTTCTGTAATGAGTGCGGCAAACCCAAACCTGCGAGCGACGAGTGGACTTGCGAGTGCGGCGTGGCGAACAAAGGCGGCAAATTCTGCGGCGGCTGTGGAAAAGCAAAGGCATAAGAATGATTACATATAAAGGTAAGAAGGAGTAAAAATGGCAGATGTATTAGCGTATAAGTGTCCCAACTGTGGCGCACCGATTAACTTTGATTCATCTTCGCAGATGATGAAATGCAGTTCCTGCGGCACCGAGATGGATACGGCGGCTTTTCAGGCGTATGATGCCGCTCTAAAGCAGGCAGAAGCGCCACAGGAAGAAGTCGTGTGGAAAGACGACGACTTAAGCTTGTGGAAAGACGATTCAATAAGCGCTTTGATGTGCAAGTCCTGCGGTGGCGAGATCATTGTTGAGGAAACGACCGTGGCTACGGAGTGCCCGTACTGCGGCAATGCGGCGGTTGCCCCCAAGCAGGTTTCCGACATGCTGCGACCGGACTTTGTCATACCATTTAAGCTGGACAAAAACGCGGCCAAGGCGGCGCTTAAGAAATTCTACAATGGCAAACCGTTGCTGCCCAAATACTTCAAAGACGACGAGCGCATAAACAAGATTATCGGTGTGTATGTGCCGTTTTGGCTGTATGACTGTGATACGGCAAACAATGCGGTGTACAGCGCTACCAAGACAAGTTCATGGACTGCCAGCAAAACGCATTACACCAAGACGGATTACTACATGGTGAAGCGTTCGGGGAGCATGCGCTTTGAAAAAATCCCAGCCGATGGCTTGGAAAAGATGGATGATGCCGTGATGGATGCCATTGAGCCGTTTGATTATATTGACCTTACGGATTTCTCCATGGCGTACCTGTCGGGATATTTAGCCGACAAATATGACGTCACAGCTGAGGCGAACCAACCAAGGATTGACAAGCGCGTGCGCAAGAGTGTTGAAACAGCGTTGCGCGCCACAGTTCAAGGATATAGTTCTGTCAGTACGAAAGCGCTGAACGTGCGCATGCACAACGGACAGGTGCACTATGCCCTCTTCCCTGTGTGGATACTCAATACACACTGGGGGGATGAACTTTATTCGTTTGTGATGAACGGACAGACGGGCAAGCTGGTCGGAGACCTGCCGATTGATAAAAAGAAAGCAGGAATGATTGGTGGCATTGTTCTGGTTGCTGTGATGGCCGTACTGGTTGCAATCGGCTTTGCAGCGTCGCTTTCATCCGGCGCAATGACTGCGATTGCCGCCATTGCTGCTATCGGCTCATTGGTTACGGCACTGACATTTATTAAAGTGTTTTCCAAGAAAAAGCATAGCAAGAAAATGAGAGAGCAGGTGAGCAAATGAAGAGAAGAATAGGTCTTGGGCTGACAACGTGTGTTATGACAGCGGTGCTTTTCCTCATGACCGGTGCGGCTGTACTGCAGCTGACGGCACGGAAGAGGCGGCTGGTGCCGGCATGATCATCCTTGCAGGGTTACTTGCTGGGCTGCTTGTTGCTCTGATTGTGATAAGAATCATGGCAGGTAGGATGAATACTGTAGGTAAGCAGGATAGTGCCAAGGGCTACGGGCAAAAGCTTATGCTAACCGAGAAAAGCGATGCTTTTCTGTATAGCAGGACGACCAGCCGTCGCGTGAATAATTAAGACGCTTACGTAACAGACATTCGGCGACCGGCTATTGTGTCAGGTTAAAAAACAGACCGGGAATTAAATAGGACAACACGACCATAATTATGCCGGCGCAGAGGACGCCCAGCGCAATTGCAGGGAATGATTTTCTGATTGGAAGATCAAGAGTGGCTGCAATCAGCGAGCCTGTCCATGCGCCGGTTCCCGGAAGAGGTATGGCGACGAATAAGAACAATCCGAACAGCTGATATTTTCTGACTGTGTCGGATTTGGCGATGGCGCGATTTTCAAGCTTTGTTACAAAGGCTCCGATGCGCTTGAAGCACTTCAAATAGGCGAAGATTCGGCGGATAAACAGCAGGATGAATGGCACGGGTAAGATGTTTCCTGCAAAGCAGATTGCAAATGCCAGTGCCACAGGTATGCCTCTTATAGCGGCATAAGGCAGCCCGCCCCTAAGCTCAAAAAGCGGCAGCATGGAAATAAGAAATGCGACTAGCGCGTCCACAAAGAGTTTCATCGGGGTGATTATAACCGCAAAAACAGGCAAGCGCAAGCATTGTGGTGACTGCGCTTAATCTGCAATGTGCCAAGCGGGCTAATCATCCCGTTGCGGTCTGTAACCGGGCTGTCCCGCATGGTAATAACCAACCTCAATTCTATCAAGCCAGCAGCCCGGATAGACAGTGCAGGTGGAGTTATCATCGTAGACTATCTCACCTTCGTTCGTTCTTAGTTCCCTCGATTTCATCTCGTTTACCAGCGCCTCAATTTTTGGTTTGTAAGAGGCTTTGGCGTCAGGGGAAAGGAACATGAAAGGTGCGTAATGATACCCCTGTAGATTGTTCTTAATATCAAGCTCAAACATACCAATGCTGCGTCCGTCACCATTCTGAAGAGCGCCGGGGTTGCCTAAAAACTGACCGGCTTTCACCTTACTGCCGACTTTAACCTGAGGGTTTTTAACGTGGTCCAATTCGACATGCCAGTTGGTCGCGCCAAAATCAAACAGGCGCTCGGTTTTCGGCTTGATTACGACGGAATAATCCTGAGTGTAAGGCTGGTACTCCATAGCTTTGACTACACCATCACATGGAGCATAAATGCGGGCACTCGTATCCAGATAAAACTTATAGCACTGCTGAAGCTGTCCGCTGTAGTCCTTGCGCCAGAAACCAAAGAAAGCCTCAATTATTGAAAAATCAGAGACCTCAATATCTGTGCCGATATTATAAATTACAAGTTCACTGCTGTTGCCGACTATGAAAAAAGTAGACAAGCCTGTGCTGCCCCCAAACTTTGGTCCAATTTCAAAGTTAGTCCGTACCATGATTAAGCAACCACTCCAGCCAACTTCTTCTCATCTGACACCAGTATAACATTCCAAACAGCCTGGCGCATAGT
>WQXK01000034.1 GCA_009784845.1 Dehalococcoidia bacterium
ATGGGGGCTATTATGCTGCCCGGTATCTTTCCAATTCATTTTGATTAGGATGCCGAAAAACATGGAAATCGTAGGCATTAACACACTCCATTGGATACTTTATCTTCCACAACTATACTGGCATTATAAAAAATATACTCACAGGTTGCAACATCTATGGAAAAAAGCTTTGCCTGTTTATATGTGCAGCTCCTCTGCTTTTCAAAATTGGTTTAGTGACCTTGCCCCCGATCATTGCACCAATTTCAAAGTTAGTAATAGTATAAACTAAATTTGAAAGAGGTGATAACAATGTCAATTTGGCGGTAACACTATCTGTTGTGGGCAGCGCCCCTACATCTACTACAGGTTGTATAGCAGATTGGACAGTGGGAGTGGGTACCTCCGGCTCTTCTGGAATTGGCTGAGGTTCAATTTGTTCCGGTTGGTTAGCATGTGAGCTATGTTTTGGTTTGGGTGCCGTTTTGGTTTTTGCCATACGGATTACCTCCTAGTTTAGATTTTTGGCACAAAAAAGCACCGCCAGAAAGATTTGGTGGTGCTTGGGTTTGGTGTAGGATAGCTCCCTAGTTATTTATATTTTGTGCATTGCACATTGTCGAGCAATGTGTGCAATGATCGGGGGCAAGGTCAATGAACGTTTCTATTCACCCTGTATAGTATATACTAATTGCGACTAAACGCTAAACAGTCAACAGAAACTGAAAAATTTTTACTTGATTTTGTCTTATTTTTCATGCTATAATTACCGACAATTGAATAAGTATCTTTTTCTCGCACCTTTTAAGTCAGTTCAGAGAGGCTGGCAAGGGGAATGGGAAGTGTTTCATTCAGACCTCTTGCTGGCGAAAGTCGATAAGAGGTTTTATTATGCCCTCTAAAGTGGTAATGGCGGCCGATGAGTTAAGGCGAGCCTTAGCTCGCATGGCGCACGAAATTGTGGAGTACAACAAGTCCACCGATAATCTCATACTTGTCGGGTTGCATACGCGCGGCGTACCACTGGCTATGCGCCTTGCGGAAAACATCGCCGCTTTTGAAAAGACTCTAGTTCCTGTTGGAGCACTTGATTTCACAAGCTACCGCGACGACCTAAACCATCGCCAACCAGTCGTAAAAGACTCCGATATTCCCTGTGGTATCGATGGCAAGGTTGTAGTGCTTGTCGACGATGTGTTGTTTACAGGGCGTTCCGCCCGTGCCGCCATGGATGCCATCATCGACTTTGGCCGCCCTGACGTTATTCAACTTGCCGTACTCGTAGATCGCGGACACCGCGAACTACCGATTCGTGCCGATTACGTAGGTAAAAACATACCTTCATCGCGAAATGAAGATGTTATGGTAAAGCTGTGCGAAACTGATGGAATGGATGAAGTGTGCATTGCCAGCACGGAGCAGACGTAAAATGACAGATGTTTTGTCACTCAACACTTTCGCATGGCAGCGCCAACACATACTTGATATACAAAACCTCAGTACGGCAGAAATTGAGTTGGTAATGCAAACCGCCGATGTTATGAGCAAACAGATTAACTCACCTATGAAGAAAAGCGACGCCCTGCGCGGCAAGACAGTAATAACGCTATTCTATGAAGCCAGTACTCGCACACGCGGGTCTTTTGAAATAGCCGCAAAAAACCTAGGCGCTGATGTTATAAATGTGACCATGCAGTCCTCAAGCATAAGCAAGGGAGAAAGCCTTATAAATACGCTTCACACGCTGGAGCAAATTGGCGCAGATATGATAGTCCTGCGGCATCCGCTATCAGGGGCACACTACTGCGCCGCTCCGTACATGCAAGCAAACCTCATAAACGCCGGGGATGGCTGGCATGCTCACCCCACACAGGCACTACTTGATCTCTACACAATGCGCCAGCACGTATGTGACCTGCAAGGACGTAAGATAGTCATTTTGGGTGACATCAAACATAGTCGTGTTGCGCACTCAAATATCTGGTGTCTTTCCAAGATGGGAGCCAAAATTGTATTGTGCGCTCCACCCACACTGCTACCGGCAGGATTAGAAAACGTGCGAAGCTGCTTCCCGCATGTAGAGGTAGAACACAATATTGACAAAGCACTTGTCGGTGCCGATGTAATCATGGTGCTGCGCCTGCAAAAAGAGCGCATGCGAGGCGACCTGCTACCCGGAACAGCTGATTTTATCTGCGGCTACCAGCTTAATGCGGCGCGTTTGGAGCTTGCTAACCCTCAGGCTATCGTAATGCATCCTGGTCCGGTAAACGAGGATATCGAATTGTCGGCATATGTGCTGCGTAGCCCTCGCTCTGTGATAGGTGAACAGGTATCAAATGGCGTAGCAGTGCGTATGGCTATATTACAATTATTGAATGCGAGTAAAAACCAATGAAAGACATCTTAATCAAAAACGGACGTATTATTGACCCTGCAACCGGTTTGGACGAAATAGGCGACGCGTGGCTTTCCGGAGGTCGCATCAAAGAGGTCGGCGGCAACATCTCCGCTCAAGGAGCGGACATACTGGATGCCACATCACAAGTGGTTTGCCCCGGCTTCATTGATATGCATTGCCATCTGAGACAACCGGGCTATGAGGCTAAAGAAACGATAGCTAGCGGCAGCAAAGCAGCAGCTAGAGGGGGATTCACGACTATCTGCTGCATGCCAAACACGAATCCGCCGCTGGACAACGCACCGCTCATCACATACGTCAACGCCATAGCCGAAAAGGAAGCTGTCATCCGTGTACTCCCCATCGGCTGCATTACCCATGCGCGCAAAGGTAATGAGCTATCGGATATGCTGGCAATGGCACAAGCCGGTGTTGTGGCATTCTCAGATGACGGTAGCTACGTCAAAAACCCGCAACTTATGCGCCGCGCTATGGAATACAGCTTGCCGATGGGCTTGCCCATCATTGAGCACTGCGAAGACACAGATTTGGCGGATGGTGGGCAGATAAATGAAGGCATCGTTGCCACAACTCTCGGGTTATGCGGCATACCTGCGGCAGCAGAAGGGGTGGCTGTCGCCCGTGACATTATACTTGCAGAAATTACTGGCTCCAGATTGCATATTGCTCACGTCAGCACTAAAGGAGCCGTAGAGTTAATTCGCCAAGGTAAGAAGCGCGGCGTAAAGCTTTCGGCCGAGGTTACGCCACATCACCTGACACTTACAGAGGAATGCGTGTTAGGCTATAACACACAGGCGAAAGTTTCGCCGCCCCTGCGCACGCAGGCAGATATTGACGCATTAATTGATGGATTAAAAGATGGCACCATAGATATCATCGCCACAGATCACGCGCCACACACAGCAAACGACAAAGCATGCGAGTTCGGGCTGGCAGCATGCGGCATATCCGGGCTGGAAACAGCCTTCGCTGCACTGATGCAGCTGGTACATTCCGGCAAGTTGCCGCTGCCGTTGCTAATTGCTAAACTAAGCAGCGCACCGGCCGCGATACTGCGCATGAAACTCGGCTCAGTATGCGTTGGGGCTCCCGCCGACATCGCCATTATCAACCCGCATTTGGAATGGACAGTCAACCCCATCAGTTTCGTTTCCAAAGGGCATAACACACCTCTGGAGGGCTCAAAACTCAAGGGTAAAGTGACGGCTACTGTCTATGCCGGACAAGTTGTTTATCAGGATGAAGAATAATCTACATTTGGAATCAAAATAATAAGTAAAGGCAAAATAATATGACAAAACGAGCAATACTGCTACTGCAAGACGGCACCATCTACGAAGGCCAAAGTTTCGGCGCAGATGTAGATGCCTGCGGAGAGGTGGTCTTTAACACCTCCATGGTCGGCTACCAGGAGATGCTAACCGATCCGTCATATGCCGGACAAATCGTAATCCCAACTTATCCCCTTATCGGCAATTACGGCATTAACGAAAGCGATATCGAATCCTGCCGCATACAAGTACATGGCTTTGTAGTTCGCGAAAACTGCCTTGAGCCAAGTCATTACCAAAGCAAGAAGACCTTACATGACTATTTGGCTGAGGCCGGCGTTGCGGGCATTGCAGGGTTGGATACACGCTCTATTACCCGCAAGCTGCGTGACTACGGCACAATGATGGGGGTCCTAACATCAACACGCACGCCACAAGAAGCCGCAGAAATGCTACGCAACACTCCAAGTTATGACACCAAAGATTTTGTCAAGGATGTCTCCACAAAAGAAGTTTTTGATTTCTGTTCAAATGATGACCCTCAAAGCCGCAATGTTGTTATTGTAGATTTCGGATGTAAGTACAATATCATGCGCATTCTGCATAGGCTTGGCTGCAATGTAAAAGTCGTGCCATATAACACAACTGCCAAGGAGATTTTGAGTTACAAGCCAGACGGGGTGCTTCTATCTCCTGGACCGGGTAACCCCGAATTGCTGGACTATGCCGTATATAATATCCGAGGTTTAATTGGGTACAAGCCAATCTTGGGTATCTGTTTGGGCAACCAGCTTATCGCCCGTGCTTTCGGCAGTAAAACTTTCAAGCTTAAATTCGGGCATCGCGGCGGAAACCATCCGGTTAAAGAACTAGCAAGCGGGTGCGTACACATCAGCGCCCAAAATCACGGCTACACCGTTGACCCTGACAGCCTAAAAGATGGACTTGAGGTAAGCCATATCAGTCTCAACGACAAAACAGTAGAGGGGTTATGTCACAAAGAATTACCCATACTTACAATACAATACCATTCCGAGGCTTCTCTCGGACCATTGGATAACCTGTACATATTTGATCGATTTATTCAGATGATTGACAAGGAAAAACACTAATTAAACTTATTTTGAAAGAGCAGGAGAAAATCGCATTGAATACTAAACCTAAAAAAGTGCTCATCATAGGCAGTGGGCCTATTATAATCGGACAGGCGGCCGAGTTTGACTATGCCGGCACACAGGCATGCAAAGCCATGCGTGAGGAAGGGGTGCTTTCTGTTTTGGTCAATTCCAACCCGGCGACCATTATGACAGACGAGGAAATCGCCGATGTGGTCTATATTGAGCCGCTGACTGTAGAAATGATAACCCGCATAATTGAACGCGAACGCCCGGATGGTCTTCTGCCTACATTCGGCGGACAGACCGGGCTTAATCTCGCCGTTGCGCTGGCTGATGCCGGAGTTTTGGAAAAGTACAATGTGCGAGCACTCGGAACATCCATTGACACCATACGTACCGCTGAAGACCGCGAACTATTCAAGGAACTTCTGCTTAAAATCGGCGAACCTGTACCACAATCCGCAACAGTCACCACACTGGAAGATGCGCGTAAAGTCGCAAGCGAAATCGGTCTGCCGGTGGTAATCAGACCATCTTTTACCCTTGGCGGAACCGGCGGCGGCATGGCACATACATGGGAGGAATTGGACATCGTTGCCACAGGAGGGCTAATGGCCTCCCCGACACATCAGATACTGGTGGAGCGTTCGGTTGCCGGCTGGAAGGAAATTGAATACGAGGTAATGCGTGATGCCGCCGATACATGTATTACCATTTGTAGCATGGAAAACTTTGATCCAGTTGGCATACATACCGGTGACAGTATCGTAGTGGCTCCGGCACAGACGCTTACAAACAACGAATATCAAATGCTGCGCTCAGCCTCTTTGAAAATCATTCGCGCTCTTAAGATTGAGGGAGGCTGCAATATCCAGTTTGCCCTCAATCCAACGTCCACTGAATATGTAGTCATTGAGGTAAACCCCCGTGTCAGCCGCTCCTCAGCCCTTGCCAGTAAAGCCACGGGGTATCCAATAGCGCGTGTGGCATCAAAAATTGCCGTCGGCAAGCATTTGGATGAAATTCCCAACGCCGTCACCGGCAAAACCCTTGCCTCTTTCGAGCCTGCAGTAGATTATATCGTGGTCAAAATTCCGCGCTGGCCGTTTGATAAATTCGCCTCAGGCGACAGACTGCTTGGCACGCAAATGAAAGCCACAGGCGAGGTAATGGCCATTGACCATACTTTTGAGGCAGCGCTCGGTAAGGCAATACGCTCTCTGGAGTTCGGTAAAAAGACCCTTTTATGGGAAGACCCCAGCTGGAAAGCGGAAAGCCAACTTGACTATTCAGAAGCCAATGACCTGCGTCTATGGGCAATTCTAGCAGCACTAAGACGTAATATTACGCCTCAAAGCATAGCTGACAAAACCAAGATAGACCTTTGGTTTCTCCACAAAATGCATAACATCGTTAATATGGAAAAACGCCTGCTGGCACAAACACTTGACCCTGAGTTAATGTTGGAAGCCAAGCGCATGGGTTTCCCCGATGTTACAATCGGCGTATTGTCAGACAAACTTCCGGAGCAGGTACGGCAGCTACGGCATGAATGGGGCATTACCCCGGTTTATAAAATGGTTGATACATGCGCTGCTGAATTTGATGCCACAACGCCGTACTTCTATAGCACATATGCGACAGAGAATGAAGCCATTCCGGCTCCAGTGAAGAAAGCCGTCGTTATCGGCAGCGGACCGATACGTATAGCTCAAGGGATAGAGTTTGATTACTGCTCGGTGCATTCATCTTTGGTATTGCGTAAGGCAGGATGCCAGTCAATCATGGTCAACTCCAATCCGGAGACTGTTTCCACCGACTTTGATACGTCAGACAGGCTGTACTTCGAGGCACTGGATACTGAGAGTTTGCTTGATATACTTGAGAATGAAGGCTCAGGCGAGGGCTGCAAGGAACCTCCTTCCATAGTGCAATTCGGCGGGCAGACCGCCATCAATCTTGCTGAACCGCTGACATGCGCCGGTATGCCACTCCTTGGCTCAAGTTCGGAAACCATAGACCTTGCTGAGGACAGAGGTCGTTTTGAGGCTTTTCTTTCCGGATTGGGTATACCGCAGGCACCCGGTGCCGCTGTCACCAATGTTGAGGAAGCATTGCGAACAGCAGATTTAATCGGTTATCCCGTAATAGTCCGCCCGTCATATGTCTTGGGTGGACGTGCTATGGAAATCGTGCACGACGCATCAGATCTGGCGCGCTATATGAAGGCTGCAGCGGAACTGGATACGGGGCACCGCATACTAATTGACAAGTACCTCTTCGGAAAAGAATGTGAGATTGACGCTGTTGCAGATGGCGAAACAGTGTTTATTCCGGGCATTATGGAACATATCGAGCGCACAGGTGTGCACTCAGGCGACAGTATGGCCGTCTATCCGTCTCAAAACCTAGCAAGCGAAGAAATCGACACTATTGTTGACTACTCTGTGCGCATGGGATTAGGGCTCGGCATTGTCGGGTTGATGAACGTACAATTTGTGGTAATGCATGAAAACGGCGAGTCCAAAGTGTATGTGCTTGAGTTAAACCCGCGTGCATCACGCACTATTCCTTTCATTTCAAAGGTAACAGGCGTGCCGATGGTAGATTTAGCCACTAACGTCATGCTAGGGCAAAGCCTCAAAGAGCAAGGCTACGCAACCAGTCTTAATGCGACGCGTAGTCTAGTTGCAATTAAAGCACCCGTTTTTTCTATGTCCAAACTAACCGGCGTGGACACATACCTCGGACCTGAAATGAAATCCACCGGTGAGGTTATGGGTATTGACCATGACTTCAAAGCCGCACTGGGAAAAACATTGCTGGCAGCCGGAATGATGTTGCCGCAACAAGGCAAACTGCTAATCTCCATCGCCGATCGTGATAAGGCTGAAGCACTTCCTATAATCCGCCAGTTACACCAAAACGGCTATAGCTTTTTCGCAACCGAAGGCACGGCAGCTACGATTGAAGCAGACGGCATGCCGGTAAATGTCATTACCAAAAAACTGTCCGAGGGACACCCCAATGTGGTAGATGTCATACGCGACGGCACAGTGGACGGCGTGGTTAACACCATGACAGGCGGACGCGTACCGCAGCGTGACGGCTTTGAAATTCGCAGAGCCGCCGCCGAAAAGCGCATCCCCTGCTTCACGTCACTTGATACCATCGCCGCACTGTCACAAGTACTGGACGCAAGTAACCACGTTTACAATATTAAACCGCTACCCGACTACCGCAACAATATGAGCGCATAAAACAAGAGAAAGCATTATGTCAACAACACTGGTACATATGAATAGTCCGCAGCATATTCGTGCTGAGGTAGTTTCCAGTTGTCAAATTGCGGATGGATTGCATCTGTTGCAAGTGCATGCGCCAACAATTGCCGCCGCCGCAAGCCCCGGACAATTTGCCATGTTGCAATGCGCTGGTGGAGCTTTTCTGCGTCGTCCTCTAAGCATACATCGTGTGAGTAAAGACAAAACAAATATTTCTTTCCTTTTCGCCGCACTTGGCAAAGGGACACTGTGGCTGGCACAAACCAAAGCAGGTGATAAAGTAGATGTGCTAGGACCTATGGGAAATGGATTTGAACTGTTGCCTTCTTCCCGCGAGATACTACTGCTGGCAGGGGGGCTGGGAATTGCTCCATTGGTATTTCTTGCCGAGAAAGCGCTTGAGCATGGGATGCACGTCAGCTTAGCCTATGGCACAGCCACCAACCAACGCTGTGGCACACAACTACTACCACAAGGCTTGCATTTGATTGAGTTTACTGACGATGGCTCATACGGAAAACACGGGCTTGTTACCGAGTGTATACCGGATTTTTTGGACTGCGCAGACCAGATATTCGCATGCGGTCCACTGCCGATGTATCGCTCTTTGTCACAGCAAGCCAGCCTAAAAGAGCACAACGTGCAGGTATCCTTGGAAACACGTATGGCTTGCGGGCTTGGCGTGTGCTATGGATGCACCATCAATACTACGTCATGGCATAAGCAGGTTTGTCATCACGGACCTGTGTTTAACATGAGCGACATTGTTTGGAGTGAAATGGCAGCAATATAAATTACGGCCGTTTTGATATACTTGAGTACATCGTAATAAAACACTCCATGCTCGGATGTTCTTAATCGTAAGGGACTGAAGCTGTGCACCAGTCTGTTTGGAATGTTATAATGCCGGCGTCAAATCTGAGGAAAATCAAATGAAACTGCTAATGGTGACCTTGCCCCCGATCATTGCACTAATTTCAAAGTTAGTAATAGTATAAACTAAATTTGAAAGAGGTGATAACAATGTCGAGGAAAAACTACACAGCGGAGCAGATTATCGTGATTCTGCGGAAAGTAGAAGTGCTCTGCAATC
>WQXK01000035.1 GCA_009784845.1 Dehalococcoidia bacterium
TGTTATTTGCACCCTGAAACGCACGTGTTGCATGCCCAAATCAGACAGTTCTTTCTCCACCGCTTTCTCAAGGCTGTCTGCGGTCTGCTGGCGTTCCTGCGACAATATCTGTGCTTGTTGCCCCATTTCTGTCTTTATTTTTGTTATGTCGTCTTCCAAACGCAGCGTTTCTTCGCCTGCGGAATCGAGAGTGGCTAACTCGTCTTCAATTTCACGCAGCTTTTGCAGTACGTGTGCAACCGTGGCACCGTATTTCTTTTTCAGTGTGTGTATCAGATCAAGCCTGCTTTCTATTTCCTCAAGCTGCGCCGGATCGTACTCAAGGCTCTCCTCATATGAGCGTATCTCCCGGGCTACTTCTTCCATGCAGGTTGCGGCGGTTATTAGCGCATCGGTATGAGGCTTAAGCGATGGATCCAGTGCCACCAAGCCATTCATTGCGCGCATGGCTTGATTTATGCGTGAAAGGGCAACCGACTCGTCCTCGCCGTTAAGTGCCTGATACGCCTCATATGACAAAGCCTTTAGCTTTTCACATGAGGCCATCACACGACGCTGCTGCTCCAGAACCTCTTCTTCGCCGTCCTTTAGTTTGGCACGGCAAATTTCGTCATGCTGATAGCGTAATATCTCCTGGCGATGCACACTCTCAGTCTCAGCGTGTCGAAGCTTTAACAACTCATCCTGTAAGGCATATAAACGCGTTGCATTCTCAGCAAAAATGCCACGTTGGGTCGCCACATCGGCATAAGCATCTAGAAAGCTCAAGTGCTGCTTCTTATCAAACAAGGAAAGGTGCTGACTCTGCGCATGCACGTCAAGCAGCAATGCGCTTATTTCGCGCAGAAGTGCACGTGTAACTGCACTACCATTTATGCGCATTACAGTCCGACCCTGCCGACGAAACTCGCAACTCATCAGCAAAACATCGTCATCAAGTGCCACTCCGTTTTGCTCAAGCAAAACGCGCAGATGCGTCAGTAGCGCATTATCAGGCAGTGAAAAAACGGCCTCGACGCGGGATGAATCATCTCCGAAGCGGATATTTTCATCATCAAGCTTGCCGGAAAGCAGTGCCTCTAGGGCATCAATTACCAGCGACTTGCCGGCGCCGGTTTCGCCAGTGATAACATTGAAGCCCTCACACGGCTGCCATGTGAGTTCGTCAATGATGCCAAACGATTTTATTTTAAGCGCAACAAGCAAGCTTTTCCCCTTAAGCGAGCGCGATATTGTCCATTTTCATCTTCAGAGAGTGACGTTGATTTACACTTTCAATATCGGTTATATTAAAGATGTGCACAGTATAACATGTAGCGGATTGTCATGATTAGTGCATCGAATAAATCCAAAAAGTGTGTTGAGGAGGATGTCATGGGTGCATGTGAACGTTCAAATAACTTGGGCAATGAAAACCTTTGCAAATGTTCTTCAAAGGACTGTGACAAATGGGGCAAATGTTGCTCCTGTGTAATATATCACTGCACAAAAGGCGGCATTCCCGCCTGTTTTTTCCCTGAGGAAGCTGAAAAGACTGGCAAACGCAGCCTTGAGTTTTTCATTCAATCTGTAAGCAACGCAGCAAAATAAGCTTCTCAGTGGAGCCGGCGGATTTTGCACCTAGTATGGTACACAGCTTAAATGGCAATAATAGCAAAATATGGAAGGCTAAATCACAAACTTGCCATTGCGATACATGAGAGTGCCATCAATCGTGATTTCCCCGCCTTGACGCAGGTCGCAAACCATATCCCAGTGTATGGCACTTTCATTGACAGAGCCGGTCTCAGGATATCCGGCTCCCAAGGCCACATGAAAACTGCCGCCAATTTTCTCGTCAAAGAGGATTTCGCGCGTAAACTGCTGAATGCCCTCATTCGTGCCAATGGCAAACTCACCAAGAAAACGTGACCCCGCATCCGTATCCAATGTTTTGAGCAGGAACTCTTCGTTCTTCTCAGCAGATGCCTGCACCACTTTGCCGTCTTTAAAGGCTAGGCGAATACCCTGCACCTCACGACCGGCTTCAATGGCGGGATAAGAGAAATACACGTAGCCATCAGCGCTGTTCTCCACTGGTCCGGTAAATATCTCGCCGTCCGGCATATTCATATTGCCGGCGCAGGAAATAAATTTGCGCCCTGCGATAGATAAGCGCAAGTCCGTTTCCCTGCCTGTAATATGCACGCTCTGTTTGCCATCCAGCCACTTTATGATGCGCTCCTGCTCTGCAGCCACCTTCTTCCAATATCCCACTGGATCATTCATATCCGGCATGCAAGCCTTATACACAAAGTCTTCATAGTCGCACAAACTCATTTCGGCATCCTGTGCCATAGATGATGTGGGATAAGGGGCAATTACCCATATAAACTCGCCCTTGGCAGAGCGCTGCATCATTGTCTTCATTAACCCGGCATAAGCCTGATCATGCCAAACCATCTTATGCGAGGGCACGCCCGATAGAGCCTTGCTGTTTTCGGTGCCAAGTATGACAATTCGCACGTCGTATTTCTCCATAATGATACGCTGCACTTCATGCACGTACTCGATTTGCTCACGCGAGCCATATCGGTAAAGCATCTCCAAGGTATCCGTTGAGCGAGGCATAACAATGGGATGACCACCTGATTGCAAAACGCTTTTATAGACAGCGTTAATGAGTGGGGTAGCAACAACCTCGCCCTGAATGGCAACCCTATCGCCAGGTTTTACTGCCACCGAATAGTTCACCAGCAAATCAGCCAATTTCTCCAGTCTAATATCAGCCATATTCTTTACCTCTAAAACAAATTTCTTATAACGCAGGCATACTCGCACAAGGCAAAAATCATATGATGCCTCCGTCAAATTTTATCATAAAAGGATTGACCATTTGTTTCAAACAAGTTACACTTTTAACACTTGAAGACGAGCGCTATTTTCGGAGGATGAAGTGAAATTATTGGTCATAGGATGTGGGCAATGCGGTGGCAGGCTCGCCGATGAATTTGCCCTGATGAGCAAGAAAGCCCAGTTAAATAAGCTTGAAGTACTTACCAATGTTTTGGCCGTGAACACTGATGTTGCCGACCTTTCGGGATTGTCACTTATCAAATCAGATTTTCAGCACCGCATACTCATAGGCAACAAGAAAACAGGCGGGCACGGTGTTGGCAAGATGAACGACGTGGGTGCCGAAATTGCGCGTTCTGACGGCGATAAAGTCATCGAGGCCATCCGTCTTACGCCGCACCTTGCCGAAACGGATGCCTTTTTGCTGATTGCCGGCGCAGCCGGAGGTACAGGCTCAGGTTCCATCTCCGTGTTGACGCACATGATAAAAGAGCGCTATCTGGACAAACCGGTTTACAATATGATTGTCCTGCCATTCCGCTATGAGGAGACAACCGAGGAGCGTTCCATATACAACGTAGGAACGTGCCTTAAATCGGCCTATATGGCAGCTGATGCCGTTTTCCTGGTGGATAACCAGCGCTACCTGAAAAAGAATGCCCCCATACGCAATAACCTTGCCAAAATCAACCGCATGGTTGTTAAGCCATTTTACAATGTCTTATGCGCCGGTGAGGAAACCAACTCAAAGTATATCGGCTCCAAGGTGCTTGATGCCGGTGATATCATACAAACACTTTCCGGCTGGACAGTCATTGGTTACGGATGCGCCAAGACGCCGCGTTTTGAGGCTAACAAACTGATTGATTTTCGTGAGAAAACCTCTGAGACGGCACGCGGCGTGCAGGCGATGGATGAAGCACTGGGCGACCTTTCCGTAAAGTGCAACCCGACAGAGGCAAGGAAGGCGCTTTATCTGCTGACTACCAACCCCAAACAAATGAATATGTCGCTCATCAACGACCTTTCATCCACACTAAAAACCATGGCCACGGAGGCCATTATACGAACAGGCGACTATCCGCGCGGTCAGGGCAAGGACGTTGAGGTGACAGTCATCCTTTCCGAGTTAACTAACTCGCGCAAGGTGATGGACTACTTCTCCCGCACTATTGACTATATCAGCCGCGCCAAACAGCGTCGCGGAATGTCCATTGAACAAGAGGAACTAGGCGAGACATTTAAGGATATTCCCAACCTGCTGTAAAAGACATTTTATGACAAGTAGCATCGTTTCCTGCATTCCTTGCACTGCAAAGGATGCAGGAAACACAAGGACTGACTGAGACATACCTTGGATTAATTCTGCAACACTAATGCAATGATGAGAGGAACACACTTATGAGTATTGCCATTATAACAGACAGCACCTGCGATTTAGATTCGGACGCCGAGTCCGTATACGACATTGATATTATCCCCTTACTGGTGACCATTGATGGAAAAACCTTCCGTGACGGAGTCGATATAACCAGAGAAGAGTTTTTTACCCACTTATCAAAGGCAAAAACACACCTGCCTTCCACCTCACAGCCATCACCTGCTATGTTTCAAGACGCGTTTCGCAGGCGACTTGACGAAGGCAAGCATGTCATCGGTGTATTTTTTTCCTCCGCGCTGAGTGGAACATATCAATCAGCGGTCATGGCGCGCAGCCTTTTCAGTATAGAAGAACAGCAAAAAATCACCATAATTGACAGCAAGCAGGGCACCGGATGTCTGGGGCTTTTGGTTATTGAAGCCTGTAAAATGCGCGATTCGGGTGCCGATGCTGCGACAGTTATCAAACACATTAATGCGCTCATACCGCGCATTAAACTCTATGCTGTCCTTGATACCCTGAAATACTTGAAAATGGGAGGACGCCTATCCGGTGCTGCGGTGACGTTTAGTAGTATTTTGCATATTGTTCCTGTGTTGACTTTGGTGAATGGCACTATCACTGTTGCAGCCAAAATCCGAAAAAGCCCTAAAGCCTTCAGCAAGTGGCTTCATACAAAACTTTCCAGTGAGATGCCGGATCCGCACTTTCCAACAATGCTAATCCATGGGAACAATGTCTCGCTGGCTACAATGCTGAAAGAAGAATTCAAATCCCTGTTTCCGAGGGAAACCATTAACATCTGCTTGGGCGCTGTAATTGGCACCCATGCAGGCGCGAATGCATACGGCATCGCTTATATCCCGATACAGAAATAGGGAATAAAGCGAGGGAAGAGTATTGCCTGCTATCGGCTAGACTAACCCAAAATAATGTTAGTCTTCCTCTATCACGTGATCGTCGTCAATTTCGGAATCATCGACTTCGCTGTTCTCGGCGTTAACAAACATGCGCGATAAGGAGTCCATGCGTTGCAGCATGCGCTGCCGTGCGCGTTTGGCTGCTTGCTTGTCGCTGACAGGCGGCTCCTCCACTGTCATGGTTTTTTGGAAATCGTCAGCTTTCGCTTTATCTTTATCAACCGGTTTTTGTGTTTTAGCCTCATCTGGCGCTTTTGATGCACGTTTGGGCTTGTCAGCTGTCTTTGGTTTCGCGGCAATTTTTTTACTTACAGCGGCATCAGGTATCTGTGACTCAATTGTTTGTGTCATATGTTGCGTGAACAGATTTGTATTGCCGGCACCACTGCGCATCTCACCGAATGCGCGTATCCATAATTCGCTGGCTTCCTGCGCTGCTCGTTTTGATGCCTCCATAACAGCCTGCGAGGCACGTATAGCCTCATCAGTTGCCTGCCTAGCCGATGAAACCATGGCATCAGCACGGGCGACAGCATCCTGTGATGCCTGCATACTGAGAGCAGCTGCTTCATTCGCCTCACGAGCGGCAGTTTCGGCTTTCTCAATGCGTTGTTGCATATTATTGGCCCATTCATCAAGGTTGGCACGTATATCCACACCCGCTTTTTCCAACGTTTCAAGGGTATTCTTTGTGCGTTCCTGCATGACATTAGCCCATTCATCAAGGTTAGCACGTATGTCCACACCCATTTTTTCCAGTTCCTCGAGTGCGTTTTTCGTGCGTTCTGATGCACTATCTGCTATTTCCCTAGCCTCGGCACTAATGCTTTCCGTCCGTGCCGCAACTGCATTTGCTGCAACCCTGGCCTCTTCGCTTCTCAGCGCCGAGCCGCGCGACTCTATTACAGCACGCTCAACGGCACGTTCCATTTCCCGAATAGCAGAATCAGAGGCCTCCTTTGCCTCACGAATGGCATTCGAGGTCGCCTCCCTCACAGATGCCACAGAATCAGCTGTGGAGGTCTTAGATGACTTAGTCATATCATCCACACGTGCCATCGCCTCTTGCACCAGTTTCATGGCATTATCAGATGTTTCTCGTGCCAGCTTACCGGCTTCATCTGCCCTTCCTATCGCCTGCTCAAAAGTATGCGTATAGGTTTTGGCAATTTCCTCGGTTGTGTGATATTGCTTACCGGCCAGACTAACCAAATCCCGTGCTGTCTTGACTGCGGCATCGTTAACCTCACGGGTGGAGCGGGCTATTTCGTCGACACGCTCGACAGCATCCTTGGACGCATTAAGGGCGTCTGTCGCTACTTTATGTGCCGCCTTTCCTGTATCCTGTATGTTAGTCACTGCCTCGCGGGACAATCTGAGGGCTTCGTTGGATATTTCCATAGCCTCCAAGCCATTTTTTTCGGCTTGAAGAATAGATTCACGCGAAGAATTGACTGTCAGCTTTACCTCGTTGCCAATCTCGTTAACGCCTGCTTCCAAAGTAGAACTCTTACTCTGATAGTCACGCACCAGTTGCACCACGGCAGACTCATTTCTTTTAATACTTTCTTCCATGCGTGACGCGATATCTTGAAGGTCATGCTGAGCAGCCTCTGTCGCCTGACATGCACGCTCAGTCGTTTCGTTGGCTTTCTTGCGTGCCTGCTCAAAAGTTTTGCTGCAGTCGCTCAGGTCATCCTCAAATATTTGACGCGCCTTATCGGCTGCCCTGACAGCATTGTCCGCTTCCTTGGCGGCTTTTTCCACTGTTTTTTTGGCCAATTTGCCTATGTCACGAGCTTTTTCCAAAGCGTCGCGAATGACGCGTTCATTCACGTCGGCGGATTCCCGAAGCTTTAGGCCCGAACTGTTAGCTTGCGCTATGGTGTCTTTAAGTGATTCATTTTCACTGTCAATACGCTCAATATCACTATCTAGCATATACATCTCCCTGTAATTTTGGAGTCGCACTATAATAGCATATATGAGCGCTTTTCATATACACAAAAGCAGCACTGCGCGGCGAAAATAAGGGCAGGTAGTGTGACAAAACAAATCTCAGGTAGCGCTATTTTGTAGTGCGGTTGAGACTACAGCGCTTTACCAACTCTCACCTTATCCTTCAGGATTTTGAGGTTGGCGGCATCCTCACGATTGTACTCGCAGAGGGTTTTCAAAGCATTTTCGTCATAGTCATTAACGTAACGCCACCACAAGCGCACAGCTTCAAGTCCGTTGATTTCTGGCAATTTTCGCCTAATATCAAGCATTTGCTCCACGCGTTTAAGACCTCCGTAAAGACGCCTTTGCCAACAATCATACATTAGGTCGCAGTGCTCAAAAGTCCCGCATAAATCTACCCCCAAGCGCGCTTGGATAAAAGGCAGGTCGAAACGGCTTCCGTTGTAGGTGTAGATGATTTTTACACCACGAAGGGCATCCAACAAGTTCTGAGCTGTCACGTTATCGCCGACCAGCTGGGCAAATTGCTCGCGTTCGCCGTCCACCATGTGAATGCCGATAACTGTAATTACGGATGCGTCTGGCGAAAGTCCTGTTGTCTCAATATCAAGATATGCTTCCATCATGCCCTTATTATACACACCGAGCAATCCAAGTTAAAACCAAGAGCGGACACATAAGTGGGAACAATAGCGCTTTGTGAATATTATACGGAATTATGCTAGTATATTGACGTGTTTCGTGAACTTCACATACTGGATGCTGTAATTGCTGCCGCAATTTTCGTGGTAGCAATTATTCTGTCATTGGGGACAATTTATGTTTCTCGCAGGCTTAAGCATCGCAGCGCCAAGCACACACTAGCGAAGACATTCTCAAAAACCATTGACCGGCTGGCACGTGCTCTTATTTCATTGTTTTTAGTTGACGGGCTGCTGCTGTCTGTGATGTCGCTCACAACCATTGGAAGCGCCCTGCACTCCACTCTGGCAAGAACATGTAGCGTCATGGCGGTGCTTGTTTTAACTTATATCATCCTGCGCAACATCGGAACTCTGTTCACATGGCGCCTGACACATATGCAGGAGCGCACGCGCAAGCATATCAACACAGGGGCTGCACTCTTCTCAAAGCGCATAATCCAAACCCTTATCTGCGCCATCAGCTTGATCTGGATACTTACCCTTCTTGGTATCGCCATCGGGCCGCTCCTTGCCAGCCTTGGTATCGGCGGTCTTGCCGTAGCATTGGCTTTACAGCCTACGCTTGAGAACTTTTTTGCCGGCATGCAGATTGTCTCCGACAACGTGGTGCACGTAGGGGACTTCGTCGAGATAAACGACCAGCTGCGTGGCTACGTTGTAGACGTAGGATGGCGCAGTACTAAAATACGCACCCCGGCGAATAACATCATAGTTGCGCCAAACTCATCCCTTTCCAGCACTCAGCTTGTAAACTACAACCAGCCAAACCATGCCGTTAATGTGAACGTACGTTGTGGCGTTAGCTATGAAAACAATCTTGATCAAATTAAGCAAATCGCTTTGAGGGTTGCCAGCGAAATTGAAAAACGCATGGACGAAGCCGTCAAAAACTTTGAGCCCAGAGTGGCCTTTGATGAGTTCGGTGAGTCAAATGTTATGCTCTTTGTGGTATTGCAGGCCAAGGATCGCCTGGCAGCTATAAACCTCAGGAGCGAGCTTGTCATGCGTTTGCATCAGCGTTTTCGGGAAGAGAACATTAAAATCAATTATCCTCTACGCCTGACTCATCACAAGTAATTTATAACAAAATTACATACGGAGGTGTCACAATGTTTGAAGAGATCACAAAGTCCATCACCAGCGTCAGCATCAACTACGACGACGGCACAAAATCTCAAAGTTGCCACCGCGTTGTGAA
>WQXK01000036.1 GCA_009784845.1 Dehalococcoidia bacterium
TGATTATGCGGGCTATATCCTGAAATGTTAATACCAGCATTAATACCAGCAGCATAACAAAGCCGGCAAAATGCACTTTTCCTTCAGTCTGCGGCGAAACGCGCTTGCCCCGGCGTATCCACTCCAGAAAAACGAAAACAAGCCGTCCTCCGTCAAGAGCCGGCAATGGCAACAGGTTCATTATGGCCAGACTTAGGCTGAGAAAACCGGCCAGTTCCAGCAGCGGACTGATGCCGTACCGGGCAACCTCACCCGTCATTTGGGCGATACCTACAGGTCCGGTGAGTTGCGCCGAACTGTTGCCGATAAACAAGCCAAGCAGGGAATTTTTATACAGCGCCATTGTCTGAAAGGTATCTCTTACCCCCATGGAAATGCTTTTGAAAAACGGCTCGGAGCGGCGTGACACCTCCTCACTTCCCTCAACGATATCCATTTTAAAGCCAATGCGACCTTGCCCCTCGGGTGGTTTCCAGCGGGGTATGACAGTTTTGCTTTCCTGGGTATCATGTGGTGTTTGGACAAGCATGGTGGTTTCTTTGCCAAGATTCAATTCAATATAGCGTTGCAGGTCGCCATAGTTCTCAATGTTTTTGCCGTTGATCGCCAGTATAATGTCGCCCGGCATAAGTCCGGCGTCTTCGGCAGGTGAGCCGTGAACTATGTCTGTTACGACTAGCTGATGCTTGACTACGTCGTGCGGCAGCATATATGCGGCAGACAACAAGATGAATGGCAAAAGTGCATTGACGATGGCACCGGCACCGAGAACAAGGGCGCGCGTAGCACAACTCTTGGATGCTAAACTGCGTGTGGCGCTGGGGTCCTCCTCGCCGGACATCTTGGTGAAACCTCCGATGGGTAGCCAATTGACGGAGTAAATAGTTTCACCGCGTTTGATGCCGAACATGCGCGGTGGGTATCCTATGCCGAACTCTTCAACCTTGACATCTGAAAGCTTGGCAGTGACAAAGTGCCCGAGCTCATGCGCCATGATTACGCCGGTAAAAATTAGTAGAAAAGCGATAATTGATGTCAGCAGCAAAGCAGTTTCTCCTGTTGGGCTATTTCCTGAGCTATTATGCGGGATTCGGCGTCGGTGCAAAGGATATCGTCAACGGAAGGGTTTTGGATTTTGCGGTGGCGCGACAGCACGGCATCCACAATCAGGGGAATGTGACCAAACTTAATGCGTCCCGATAAGAACATATCGACGGCTACCTCATCGGCGGCGCACAATGCAGCAGGACATGTGCCGCCCTCTTTGCCGGCTTCGATGGCCAGTTTCAGACACGGAAAGCGCGTCATGTCCGGTTGTTCAAAGCAGAACTTGCTGATTTGGGAAAAATCCAGAGGCGGCGTTAGATGGTTATCCCATCTATGCGGATAACTGAGGGCATACTGTATGGGCAAATGCATGTCGGGGGCTCCCAATTGTGCCTTGATGGCTCCGTCGCTGAACTCTACCATGGAATGTATGATGCTCTGGGTATGTACCAGCACATCTATGTTTTCAAAAGGCATATCAAACAGCCAGTGGGCTTCAATTACCTCAAGTCCCTTGTTCATAAGCGTGGCGCAGTCAACAGTGATTTTTTTACCCATCTTCCATGACGGATGCTTTAGAGTTTCCTCAACGCCAACCTCCGCCAACTCTGCCTGTGAATAATTGCGGAATGGTCCGCCTGAGGCGGTGATGATTATTCGTGACGGAGGACTTTTTTCACCGGCAAGACACTGCCATATAGCTGAATGCTCACTGTCAACGGGTCTTATTGAAGCATTATGCTTTTTTGCCAATGGCATGACGATGCCGCCGGCCATCACCAGAGCCTCCTTGTTGGCTAAAGCGATGATTTTACCGGCCTTAATGGCTGAGAGTAGTGCAGATAGTCCGGAAGCCCCTGATGAGGCGGCAACGACTATGTCCACGTCGCTGTGTGTTGCCATTTCCTGCATCTCTGTGAATTTATAATCCCCGGGCGGTGCAAGTGCTTGGTCTCCTCGGTAATAAGTGAAACGTGGATGGAATTCGCTGATTTGCTC
Source organism: Dehalococcoidia bacterium (assembly GCA_009784845.1). Next base: position 2,047 of record WQXK01000036.1, read on the forward strand.
AGCCAGCAACTTAACATTATTTCCTGCCCCTAAGCCTACGACGCATAAACGCTCGGGATGCGCACGTACGATATCCAGAGCTTGCCTGCCTACAGAACCAGTGGAGCCGAGGATTACCAATTTTTGAGGTGTTGGATTGTCCATATGATGAATAATAACCTAAACTCACGAATATTTATAGTTTGTGTAGCTGACTGCAAATACTGTCATGCACACCCAAGGGCTTTTCTTTATGAACAAGGTTGTTGTTAACCGTGCCAAATAACGTAGTAATACACAACCAGTCCGGCGAAGACAATGCCGTCTACGCGGTCCAACATTCCTCCGTGTCCCGGCAGGGCATGGCCTGAGTCCTTTGTCCCCATATTGCGCTTAAAGAGTGATTCAACCAAGTCTCCTGCCTGGGCGAAAACACTGGTGGCTGTGGCAAGCAGGCTCACCTGCCACAATGACAATGGCAATTTAAGTATCCATGCTATAAGAGAGCCTAGTATGATGGCTCCTGCCAGTCCGCCAGCGGCTCCTTCCCAAGTCTTGGCAGGGCTGATGGAGGGAGCCATTTTGTGCCGCCCGAGCAAGCGCCCTACGAAAAAAGCGGTGGTGTCGCTGGCAAAGGTGCAAAACAGTGCCAATACAACCCATTTATAACCATCATCAAGCCGTATAAGGGCAGTGTAGCGGCTGGAGAGCCAACCTAGGTATAAGATGCCGGCTAGTGTAAAAGCCCAGCTGGAGAAAGCATCTCTGTGGTCGCGCCGTAATATGACCCACAATAGCGGTGCCGCAACGGCAATACTGATCAATATGCCACTGCTATGGTCCCATTTGAGCGCGGGTGCAATGACAAAAAGCAGTGTCAGCACCAGCCCCAGCCACAATACAGGGCGGCCCTTGCCGCTGGCGCCTACCATGCGGTAAAACTCCCATGCCCCCAAAAGAGCACAGATAGCGGCGGCTATAGCGAACGCAGGGAAAAAACTATTGGTCCATAATACCAGTAATAGACCGCCGAGCAGTAAGATGGAGGTTACCACTCGTTTCAGTAACATGTACTACAGTCCTCCGAAGCGGCGTTTGCGTTCGCGGTAAGCCCTTATTGCTTTGTCCAGATCGGCGCGGTTGAAATCAGGCCATAGCACAGGAGTGAAAGAAAACTCGGCATAAGCCATCTGCCATAACAGGAAGTTGGATATGCGCAACTCATCGGCCGTCCGTATCAATAAATCAACGTCTGGCATGTCGGCAGTGTATAGGTATTTGGCTATCAACTTTTCGTCTATAAGTTCTACCGGCACACCTTCGGCAACAATGCGTTTCAAGGTATCGGTGATTTCCTGCCGTCCGCCATAATTTAACGCCAACGCCAGCGTCATGCCGCTGTTGTGGGATGTCAGAGCGACTGCATCATTAATATTTTCAACCAGTTTAGGGGGCAGTCCTTCAGCACGCCCGAGCCAGAGAATGCGCACGTTGTTTTCATGCAACTCAGCTGCTTCGTGAGCGATAGACTCATTCAGAATGTTGAAAATGCTTTTTATTTCGGCTTCAGGACGGTTCCAATTCTCAGTCGAAAAAGCATAAAAAGTGGCGTATTTCACCTGCCCTATCTCACCAAGATAACGGACTATGTCGTGGATGGTATTGAAGCCTGCGAGGTGCCCGTCCAAACGTGACATTCCACGCTCAGTGGCCCATCTGCCATTTCCGTCCATGATGATGGCGATGTGGTTGGGGAAGACTGGTGTTGTCTCTGTCATGTTGGACTATTGTAACATATGAGCGGTGCGGTGGCTATGTGGTGTACTACGTTGGCAATATCAGTTGTCTAATGGCAATTGTGTTTTGTCACACCTGCTTCAATTCGGCAGCTTTGGTGCTTTCCAATCCATCGATAATGCCAACAAAAGAGTCTGTCAGTTTTTGCAACTTACCCTCGCCGCGCTTCAGGTCGTCTTGTGAGATTTCCTTATTTTTCTCAAGTTTTTTGATATCTTCTATGGCATCGCGGCGAATGTTGCGAATGGCAATTTTCTGATCCTCTGTCATTTTCTTGACCATTTTTGTAAGTTCCGCGCGGCGCTCTTCAGAAAGTGGTGGAATGGACAGTCGTATGACGGTGCCGTCCGAGCTTGGTGTCAGCCCGATATTAGCTTTAAGAATGGCCTTTTCAATTCCGGAAAGGATGTTGGGGTCCCAAGGCTGAATGATGAGAAGGCTGGTGCCGGAAACCGAAACATTTGCGATGTGGTTCATAGGCGTGGGAACACCATTGTAGTCCACGCGCACGTGGTCAATCAGTGCTGTACTGGCGCGTCCCGTGCGTACACCTGACAGGTCGCGCTTGAGTATATCAACAGTCATTTTCATTTTCTCTTCGGCTTTAAGCAGTGTAGTTTCTATCATTGTTGCTCCTCCCCGTTAATCAAAGTGCCAATCGGCTCGCCACTTATTGCACGCACAATGTTATGCTCTGCCTGAAGGTTAAAAACGATGATGGGCAATTTGTTATCCATGCATAGAGAAATGGCCGTTGTATCCATGACCTGAAGCCGCATGTTAAGCGCCTGCATGTAGCTGAGATGCTCAAACTTTTTGGCATTGGCATTCTTGCGCGGATCGGCGTCATATACACCATCGACGCAGTTTTTTGTCATCAGCAATACATCAACGTCCAGTTCAATGGAGCGCAGTGCTGCGGCGGTGTCGGTGGTCATATATGGATTGCCGGTGCCACCGGCCAGGATAACTACGCGTCCTTTTTCCATATGGCGTATGGCGCGAAGGCGGATGAACGGTTCTGCTACCTGCTGAATAGTGAGAGAGGATTGCACTCGTGTTTCGACGCCGATTTTCCCCAGAGTATCCTGCAATGCCAAAGCGTTGATGGCGGTAGCTAGCATTCCTGCGTAATCGGCTGTAACGCGATCAAAACCGACTTTCTCAGCTGTAGCCCCGCGCCAGATATTGCCGGCACCGACTACGACTGCTACCTCCACGCCCATGCCGTGGGCCTGTTTGATGCGGTGAGCCACGTCAGAAACGGTGGCGGCATCAATATCAATGTCAGCCTGCCCACCCTTGAAAGCCTCGCCGCTGAGCTTCAGTAGAACTCGTTTGTATTTGGCCTGGGCCATTAGCTCAGTCCTTAATGTTTATTCAGGATAAACGCCGACCTCAAAACGTGTAAAACGGTTAATGCGGACGTTTTCGCCTGTGCGGGCGATTACATCAACAATAAGATCCTTAATGGTTTTTGAGGGGTCCTTGATGAAAGATTGCTCCATAAGGCTAACAACCTCACCCTCGGGTACAACAAAATCGGCCGGTATTTGCTCTGCCAGCACAAAGCTTGGGTGCATGGCGGCTATTTGCATAGCGACATAGCGCGCAAGGTGCTTGAACTCTTCAGTGCGGGCCACAAAGTCGGTCTCACAGTTGATTTCCACCATGGCGCCGATGCGACCACCTGTGTGAATATATGTTTCCACCAGCCCATTGGCTGTAACTCGGTCGGCTTTCTTTGCTGCTTTGGCACATCCGCGTTCTTTAAGCAGTTCGGCAGCCTTTCCCAAGTCGCCTTGGGTTTCTATAAGAGCGGCACGGCAATCCATAATTCCTGCGCCGCATTTTTCTCTCAGTTCTTTTATGCTATCGGTCGAAATTTCCACGTATTTCTCCTTGAATTACAGGTCTATTGCAGGAGCGTCGTCGGTGCTCTCATCAATAATCGGCACGTCGCCTTTTTCTACAGCCACCGTAAGTTCGCCTTTGGCTTCCAGAATGGCATCGGCAATTTTGCCGGCCACCAGCTTGATGGCGCGGATTGCATCGTCATTCGATGGGATAGGTGCGTCAATTTCATCCGGATTACAGTTGGTATCCACCATAGCAACAACGGGTATTCCCACTCTCTGCGCCTCAGCAATAGCGATGTGCTCTTTTGATGGGTCAACGATGAACATAACATCCGGCAGAGCGGTCATTTCTTTGATACCGCCAAATTGTATGTTCATCTGCTCAATTTCTTCGGTTAATTGCTGAGCTTCCTTTTTGGGCAACCGGACCAGTTCGCCTTTGGACTGCTGATCTTCTAGGCGTACAAGGTAGTCAATGCGACCCTGAATGGCAGCGAAATTGGTGAGTGTACCGCCAACCCAGCGCTGATTAACGTAAAACATTCCGGCACGCTGAGCCTCTTCCTGTATGATGGTCTGGGCCTGTTTTTTCGTGCCGACGAACAGAACTTTGCCGCCTTCACCAACGATTTCTTTGATAAACTCGCTAGCTTTGTCCAGCATGGAAGCAGTCTGTTCCAAATCAATGATGTGAATACCATTGCGCTTGGTAAAGATATATTTCTTCATGCGCGGATGCCACCTGCTGGTCTGGTGACCGAAGTGAGCACCGGCCTCTAATAACTCTTTAATGGTTGCTGTATCAGCCAAGAAAACCTCCCTTATGCCTGTTGAAACTCATTTTAACGTACCAGTATAGCATACAGATGTTATGCCAGCAAGAGCGATATGGCCTTTTTCCAAGATTTTCATTTGCCGGTATGCACAAGAGTCCCTTGTTATGAATAAAAAAACAATTGAGCAAGCCACAAATAGCTTAAAAGATGATAATTTGACGAACCTCCCCCGAAATAAGTAATCTATTAGCAGTTCCAAAAATATTTGCGAAAACATTTGTTGTAAGTTTGAGAATTGTGTAATCATGCATTTTTGGGGACAAGCCAGCGTAGCTCAGTTGGTAGAGCAGCTGTTTCGTAAACAGCAGGTCTGGAGTTCGAGCCTCCACGCTGGCTCCACACGGCATTCAGTTAAGCTTTTCTCGACTGCCTCCGTTAATTTTTGTGCCGGCGCCGGTTATCAGTATTTGTTAGCTGTGGTATGATTTAATGAAATGATGCACCGGGCTGAAGATATGAGTGCATCTCTTTGAGTTATTTGCTTTGGGGAGTTAAACATGAGCCGTTTTGCTGACAAGCTAAAAAACGCTTTACAGGTGGCACCGCCGTCAATGGGGTTTTTCCGCAGCGCATCTTCTGAGGGCAAGCCGCGTTTGCTGTTAGTGGCGCGACTGACTTTGGAAAATGCAGAAATTGCACCTGACGTGATGAAATCCGCGGATGCTGTTTTGCTGACTTGCAACAAATCCTTACCTGCCAAAACGCTAAAGATGCTTTTGAAAACTGCTGGCGATGCTCCGCTGGGTGTGTGGTTTACCGGCAAAGCCCAAAGCAAAGTCCTGGAAGGCATGGATTTTGAGGCTTTTGCGGCTGAAAATACGCTGCTATCCCGCAGCAGTACCGGCATTGGTAAAGTGCTGGTACTGCCATCTGATTTGCCTGATAGTTTTGCACGTGCGTTGAACGACTTACCTATGGACGCAATTCTGGTCGATGCCGATACTACAGCGGCTCTTACATGGATGGATTTGATGCGATGGTCTCGCTTAGGTGATTTTATTGCCAAACCGCTTTTGGTACAGGTTCCGGTGGACATATCCGGAAACGAAATAACCATGTTGTGGGACGGCGGAGTTGATGCTTTGGTTGTATCCGCTGAAAGCGGAGAGGCGTTTAATAAATTACGAGCTGTCGTAGACGGGCTCAAGTTGGCGCCTAAGCGCAAATGGATGAAAACAAGCGCTATTGTGCCTGTTGTAAAACAAGATGCGGCAGCTTTTGCCTCTGACGACGATGATGATGCTGACGATGACGACTAGTAACATAACATAACGGGAGTTGCGGATGAAAAAGACAGTATCTGTTATCATCTCTATTGTGGCGGCGGTGATTCTTGTATCCGCTACAGGCTGTGAGTCTTGTAAATCACCTGAACTCAGTCCAACCGACATCAAACAACCAGCAAAGCCGGTAATATATCTTTACCCTGATGCAACCTCCGAAGTCACAGTCAAACTGAGGTACAACGGCATTTTGGATTTTACCTACCCGGCATATGATGACGGATGGCACGTCACAGCA
>WQXK01000037.1 GCA_009784845.1 Dehalococcoidia bacterium
AAATATTTTTATGACGCAGCAAAGGCTCAACTTTGCAGGCATTAAGTCGCCTTGCTACCTAGTAGCCAGTCTATGACATTTATCTGCTTAATACCGTTATGTGACGTGAATGGAGTATAGTCCATAGTCAGCAGGTATTTCTGATTATGGTCGCTTATAGCCTCCAATGGAGCCAGCTCCCTTTTCAATACTTTGCCGTCTGCATCGATGACCGTATATGCCACCTGGTAATATTCCTGTCCTTCGTCATCTATTGCGATAAAATCAACCTCTGTGCTACCAACCTTGCCAATATATACCTCATAGCCACGGCGCAAAAGTTCAAGGAAGACAATATTCTCAAGGATGCGCCCTTCATCAGCCTTTTTGGCACCAAGCATGGCACGGCGCAACCCTGTATCAGCAGTGTAATACTTATCGCCGGTTTTCAGATATTGCTTCCCTTTTATGTCGTAACGCCCAACTCTATAAAGCACAAAACTATCGACCAAAGCAGAAAGATAATTTTCCACAGTATGCACAGAAATTTTTCTGCCAGCAGATGTCATTGTGTCTGAAATGCTTTTAGTCGAACAAATGCTTCCTACGTTGTCCAGCATAAAGCGCACAACGCTTTGAAACATTGCAACATCCGGGAATTTCCGTCTGGCAACAATGTCTTTTAACACAATGGTATCAAATATACTCTGCAGGTACTGTCTTTTGTCTTTTGGATTTGGCAACTCCAACAAATAGGGAAATGAACCATTTTGGGCATATTCGGCATATAAACGGTCGGTATTCACATCCTGAGGAAATGCTGAGGCGTATTCCTTGAAAGAGAGTGGGAGCATTTTTATCTCAACATATCGTCCGGAAAGCAACGTGGCCAGCTCCCCACTAAGGATATGCGCATTGGAGCCAGTGATATATATGTCGCAGTTTTTCTTTACGTACAGCCCATCAACAGCCTTTTGGAAGTCCTCCACGCGTTGAACCTCATCTAAGAAGACATCCATCTTTTTGCCCGGTAAAAGTCTTTTCTTTACAAAGTCATACAGCTGCTTGCTTGTCTCAATATCGCTATTGTCCGCATCTTCAAGATTAAGGCTCACAATTTGCTCACATAATACGCCGTCATGGCGAAGATAATCCTGAAATAGTTCAAACAGCGTCGACTTGCCGCAACGCCTTATGCCTGTAACAACTTTGATTAGCTGCTTGTCTCTAAAGCGAGTTAATGTTTCTATGTACTCCTGCCTCGGTATCATGGCAACACCTCCAATTTGCAGACATTATATAAAAACTGCCAGCATTTGCAAAGTTTTTGCAGAGGTACTGCAAGAACTTGTTGTTTTCATAGAGTTTTTGCGGAGATACTGCAAACTTTGGCACTTCACAAAAGCTGGCTCAAAGATGTGGCGCACTGCAGCTCATTGTGTATTCCTGCAATTTGGCAATGCGAGAGTGGTATGTAATAATTACAGCATTTCACTAATATAGAGGAGCACAAGCATGATTGTAGTTAGCACTGAAACCATTAATGGCAAGAATTTACAACCCCTTGCGGTTGCGCAAGGCAATGTAGTGTGGAGCAAGCACATCGGGCGGGATATTATGGCAGGGTTCAAAACCATTATTGGCGGAGAAATCGTTAGCTATACGGAAATGCTGACTGAGGCACGCGAAATTGCGTTTAAGCGCATGATTGAATCAGCAGAGAAAATGGGGGCCGATGCTATTGTCTGCGTGAGATTCGCCACAAGTTCCATCATGAACAACGCATCCGAGTTTGTCGCGTATGGGACTGCGGTTAAGTTCATCTAGCGACTATGCCACATGGTCGGTATTTGTCGAATTCTTATACTTTCACAGGCGATACAGCATATCTCCACTTGGTGTAAAGTTAATGCAGGAGAATAAGGCATAAAGCAAGTTATGAAAAAAGTTGACATGGTGCGTTATAGGAGTATAATAGTATAGAGGTGTTTCGCCACCGTTAAGATGCGAGTTGTATATGGGCGAGGGCGGCGCAAGTCGCCCTCGTTGTTTATGGAATAAAAGATGAGCAAATTACATTTCTATACTGCAGACAAGGCTTATCTTGACTATTTAAGACAGTTCGAACCTAAAGTTCCTCACGTTGACTATTCAGCAGCAAGCAACCACGAAAAATTCATGTGTGGTGTAGTGTTTGAAACGGGAAAAGACATTAGGTACTTTGCTCCAGTTTCTTCTCATATCAGAAATACGCCGACAAATTTCGTAATTCATGGAAAAAGTGGGAAATGGATCTCATGTGTTCATTTTACATACATGGTGCCTATACCGCATGGACTAACGAAAAAAATCACTATTAGTAAAGAGCAGGATGTTAGTTATAGATCGTTGTTGAATGAGAAATACTATTATTGCCGCGAAGGAAACAACCCTGAACGAATTAGGACGATGGCGGCTGAGGTCTATGATAAGGCCACTAATCCAATTTGTAGGAATAGCCTTGATAGGCAAGTCAGAAAATTTAAGTTTCTTTGTTGCAACTTCAAACTGCTTGAAGAAAAGTGCATTGAGTATGCCAAAGAACATAACATGGCACTGAGTCCGCCAACCTCGGTATTGGAACAAGACGTAAAAAAGATAACTCTAGTTTATGCACTGGAGAAACCCTACAATAACTTGACACCATCCCCAAACGGCTTAGCGCTAGTGATATGTCCTGAAAAATGCTACTATTTATTCGTGGCAGGCTTAGCACTTCGTTGCAGTTTTGTTATAAGGCTTTCATTGCAGGCGGGATGATTCGTATGAAGACGCGGGTTAAAATTCTTCTATCTCTTACTGCCGCAATTTGTATTGGCGGCGCAGCATTTTGTATGACTTATCATCTTATGCAAGAGGACGAGTTCTACATATACAATCTAGGTATTGATATCAACGATAAGATTATAATTTTCTACCCCTTTGGCGACGGGTTCCAGCATGAGGGCGCCAAAATCCTGCCGACATTTGAGTACTATACAGAAGAGGATTCCCGTGTTGCAGTATATGCCCCATGCGACGGGGTAATCGGCCGTATTGACTTTCAGGACGAAACACAGGACTTTGAGATACTGATTATCCCGCGCAACAACCGCACATACAAGGTATTTCTAGACCATGTAAACGACGTTCAGGTAGCAGTCGGCGACAAGGTGAGCGCCGGACAGGTTTTAGGCAAGATAGGCAACGTTGTGGCACCTGTTGAGTTCAGACCATCCGGCATTGTAGAGTATGTCCGCACCGAACTCATGATAAAAGACATGCGCCAAAACACATTCGTTGCCCCATTTGCTGTTTTTGACCCGCAAACCAAAGCCCAATACGAGCAACAAATCGTAGATTTAATGCAACGAATAGATGCCAACAGTGGTTTTGGCACATTTTTTGACGAGGAGCAAATGATTTACGCCGGCTGCTATTTTGAAACGTTGCCGGGAGAGGATAGTCCGGAACATATCTCCCCTGTTGAGACAATAGCAGGCATCGGCGTAGGCATCGGCTCTGGTGTGCTTGGCGGGCTTGCGCTATGGTTTGTGATAAGAAATAAATGATTTGCGCATACTAGATACAAAATGGAGGGTTCATCGTGCCACATATTGAGGACGTCGCACAGGAATTAGCCGGCAAGCTGTCAGGCTGCCGGGCTGATTATATTGAAGCACACCTTGAGGACAGTGTTTCAAGCTATATCACCTATCGGGGCAATGAGTTGGAAAACATCGGTAAAGGTGCCTCCGTCGGGGGCAACATACGCGCTTTTGTGCGCGGTGGCTGGGGCTTTGTCAGCTTCAACAGCTTAGACGGGCTCGAGCGGCGCATTCAGCTGGCAATTGAGGAAGCCGAGCTTGCCGGCAAAGAGCCCAGGGAGTTGGCAGATGTGCCAGGCGTCGTGGAAACGGTAGCCTATCCCGACAGAACAAACCCCGTGGATATCCCGCTATCTCACAAGAAAGAATTGCTCGACGGCTATAATGCCGTGTTATGGCAGGTGCCACAACTGCAGACGTCCATTATAAGCTATGGCGACGGCTATAAAAAAAGTATCTATATCAACTCACAGGGCAGCTTAATCCAGCAGGAGCGCTTTGACGTCACACTGAATGTCGCCGCTATCGCATCCGACGGAGATCAGGTGCAACAGGCAAATTTGAGCATCGGCAATCCGGGGGAATTCTCAGCTATTCAGCAGCTGGACGGGCAAATAAAGGATATGGCACTGCGTGCCGTGGAACTACTTTCCGCACCACAAGCCAAAGGCGGTGAGTATACTGTGGTACTTGACCCAATCCTTGCCGGCGTCTTCGTGCATGAGGCGTTCGGGCATTTGTCCGAGGCAGACTTCGTTTATGAAAATGAACGCATGCGCGAGCTAATGGTGCTTGGCAAACGCTTTGGGCGTCCTGAGTTAAACATCGTGGATGGGGCGGTTTTGTCCGGACTGCGCGGCAGCTTCAAATACGACGATGAAGGCACGCCTGCCGGCAAAACATACCTAATCAAAGAGGGTGTTCTTAACAGCAGACTGCACTCGCGTGAAACGGCGGCAAAGATGGGCGAAAAGCCCACCGGCAACGCCCGCGCCATAAACTATCGCCACGCCCCAATAGTGCGCATGACAAACACCTATATTGAACCCGGGGAAACCTCTTTGGAGGAAATGATCTCCGGCATTGATGAGGGCATTTATGCCAAAAACTGGTACGGCGGCACCACCAGCATGGAAATGTTCACCTTTTCCGCCGGCGAGTCTTTCATGATACGCAACGGGAAAATAGCCGAACTCATGCGACCGGTTGTGCTCACCGGCAATGTTTTTGAAACGCTGCAACAAATCGATTGCATAGGTGATGACCTGGATATGAACCAAGGCGGCGGGTGCGGTAAAGGCGGACAATCGCCTTTGCCGGTTTCCAACGGCAGTCCGCATATTCGCATCCAAAAATGTTTGGTTGGGGGCAAATAGATGCAGAACATAGCACGCGAGGTACTTTCCAAGGCCGCCAAAACAGCCGACGTTGCCGAGGTATTCATAACGCAATCCGAAAGCATGCCGGTGGTTTTTGAGGCCAACAACCTTAAAAGCTTACAAAGAAAGGAAAGCTGCAGCATCTCTTTGCGTATCTTTAAAAACGGACGCGTCGGTTTTGCCAGTAGCAATAAGCCGGGCGACACTGACTGGCTGGTACAGGCCGCAGAGGAAACGGCACAGTTCGGTGCTCCGGCAAGCTATGAACTTCCGTCACAAAACATTTTCCCGGCAGTTGAAATCTATGACCCGCAGGTGGAGCAAATAAGCTTAAGCCAGATGGTTAAACTGGGTGAGGAAATGATTACGGCTCTGCTTGGGCACACGCCTGAGTTGGTGTGTGATGCCAGCATCGGCCGCCACAAGGGAAACGCCATCATTCTTAACAGCAAAGGGCTGGAGGCATCATATCGCAGCAGCGCCTTTGCGCTGGGCATTGAGGGCACTTTAATCAACGGCTCCGATATGCTCTTTGTCGGCGAAAGTGACAGTTCCTGCCGCCCGCTCAGCGACACATCCAAAATACTGGATACCGTGAGGTTACAGCTTGAGCGTGCCAAAACACTTACAAACGTAAAAAGCGGTGAACTCCCCGTAATATTTACCCCTGATGGCGTAGCCAGCGCCATCGTCGCCCCACTGATGTCCGCATTCAACGGCAAGCTGGTGTTTGAGGGGGCATCACCGCTGGGAGATAAGCTGGGCCAAAAGCTATTTGACGAAAAACTGGAGCTTTACGACGACGCCACCATCCCCTACTGCCTTGGCAGTGCGCCATTTGATGATGAAGGTGTGCCAAGCCGCCGTTTGCCGCTTATCAAAGATGGTGCCCCGCAGAACTTCCTCTATGACCTCAAAACGGCAGCACAGGCACATAAGCACAGTACAGGGCATGGAGAACGCCACGGCGGCTTACCGGTACCTGCACCAAGGGCTTTCGTTTTTAACAACGGAGGCACCTCACCTGCCGATATGATCGCCGAAATAAAAGAGGGACTGCTCATTGAGCAGGTTATTGGAGCCACCCAAGGCAATATACTGGGCGGTGATTTTTCCGGTAATGTGTTGCTGGGCTATAAAATAGAAAATGGTCGCATTGCCGGACGCGTAAAGGACACCATGGTTTTCGGCAACGTGTATGAGTTGCTTAAAAATATCGCCGCTGTCGGATGCGACGGACATTGGCTTGGGGGACAGCTTTTCGCACCTTCTCTTTATTTTCCGGCACTTTCCGTTTCCAGCAAATAAACGCCTTCTGTGAGGGTGATTCGGTGCTGCTTTATTTTGATGCAACGTTCTCTTTTTCGGTGCTATTTTGTGCTGCGAGGCGCGTTCAAGACAGCCGCTGCTGCATTATTGTATAATCAAGGCAATGAGTGTTATAAAAGATATTGTAAAAATACGGGCGCGCCCTAAGCTGAAAGAGCCTACCATGATTGCCGCTTGGCCTGGAATAGCCAATGTGGCCATGATTGTGGCAACCTATATCGCGCGTAAACTTGAGGTAAAGGAACTGGCTGAGGTATACGCGCCATACTTCTTTGATCCCATAGGTGTCATGGTGCGCAACAATATCGTGGAAGAGCCTCAGTTCCCTCAAAGCCGCTTCTTCTACTGGAAGAACCCCGGCGGCAATGACCTAATCCTGTTCATCGGGGAGGCCCAACCCAACACCAACAGCTATGACCTTGCCAATTGCATCGTTGATGCTGCCGAGTATTTCAAGGTGCGGCGCATTTATACCTGCGCTGCTGCCATTACGCGCATACACCACACGGAAGACCCCAAAGTATGGGGTGTGGGAACAAGCGTCGAGGTGGTGAAGGAGTTGGCGCCCCACAGCATGATAGGTGGCGGAAATTTACAAATTGCCGGAATGAATGGCATCCTGCTTGGGGTTGCCAAAGAGCGCAATATGGAGGGCGCCTGCCTATTGGGCGAGGTGCCAAATTATGCCACGCGCCTGCATAACCCTATAGCTTCACTAGCCGTTGTGATGGCATTGTCAAAAATTCTGAATATCAAAATCGACCATGCCGAACTTATGCTGGCAGCGGTGGCGGTACGTGAGCAAATGAAACAGATTGCCGCAGAAGCAATGGGGGAGTATATCGACTATTTCACCGAGCCCATTTGGGAGAGCGACGAGGACGATCAAGACAGCGATGAGTGATGATGACGCTTACGCGTTTCAGCAAAGCATGCCACTGTCCAGCATACTGGCACATATTGGCGATGACAGCCTTGAGTTGTCCAATGCCGAGTTGGGTGAGCTTTCTGATCTCAGCGCCGATGAAATAGTCGAGTTTGAAGCCACTTGGGATAATATCCCTGCTGAGCGCAAGTGCCAAATACTATCGCGCTTGGAAGAACTCACCAAAAGCAATGTCGAGTTCAATTTTGACCGCATCTATCGTGGAGCCCTCTATTGCATGGACGATTCCGTGCGCAAAGCAGCCTTGGAAGGGTTGTGGGAAAATAGCAATCCGTCGCTTTTACCGCCATTGCTGAGGCTGGTGCAGCAAGATCCGTCAACTGAAGTACGCTGTGCTGCCGCCATTGCATTGGAACGCTTCTCCATGCTGGCGGAGCAC
>WQXK01000038.1 GCA_009784845.1 Dehalococcoidia bacterium
GCTGGTTATTGCCTATGTGGTTCCATATTGTATTCCGACGGTCTTTTACGGGCTGGAGTCTTTCTTTGCCGTGATACAGGCTCTAATATTTGGTGCTTTGACAATAGTCTACATATCATTGTCTGTCAGTAGTCATGACTCTGCAGCGCATCATAAAGCGACTTAACAAAATAATTCTGGTTATTGAAAATAATTTTAGGAGGCTTGGTTAAAAATGGATGCTGAAGCAGCTAAATTGTTGGGTGCTGGTCTTGCCATGGGGCTGGGTGCTATCGGGCCTGGTGTAGGTCTTGGACTTATTGGTAATGCCATGCTCAATGGCGTTGCACGCAACCCGGAAGCGCAGGGGCGTATGTTTACAAACATGATTTTGATGGCCGGTCTTACGGAAGCCGTTGCAATTTACGCCTTGGTTATTTCTATTTTACTGATTTTTGTCGCATAGGATATAGACTTTGTACCCAGGAGGGTGATAAGTGAACCCATTAGAGAAACTTGGATTTGATTCAGGTCATTTTATAGCGCAGTTGGTAGGCTTTGGCTTGTTGCTTTTTGTGCTTTGGCTATTTGCCTATAAGCCCATCATGAGAATGATGGATACTAGGGCAGCTAAGATAAGAGAAAGCTTAGAGGCTGGTGAGCGTGCCAAGGCTGAGGCTGCAGATGCCGAGAAGGAAGTGGCCAAGAAGATAGAAGAGGCCAGTGCTTCCGGGCAGAAAATTGTGGATCAGGCTGTTAAGACAGCTGATGACGTGCGGCATCGTGCTGAGCAGGATGCTCGCAAGCAGACTGATGCCATGATAGAGAAAGCCCGTGTCGAGATTGCTCACGAGAAAGAAGAGGCTGCGGCCGATTTGCGCAAGGAAGTGGCTGATTTGGCTGTTTCCGTTGCCAGTAAGACGCTTGGGCGTATTTTGGATGAGGCAACTCAGAAGCAGATAATTGATGAGGCTTTAAAAGAAGCTGCCGTATTGGGCAAAACGTAAAACCTGCGTAGAGAGAAAAAGTTATGGCTACTAATATGCAAGCCAAAGATTTGGCAAAGGGCCTTTTTGATGCTGGGATGAATGAAAAGCAGCCCAGCAAATGGTTGGGTGAGTTGCGCAAAGTTGCTGACCTTGCCTCTGATGCATCTTTGATGGCGCAATTGGGCAAGGACGGTCCTGCTGCAGATAAGTTGCAGTTGCTAAATGAGCGTGCCGGCGGTCTCAGCCAGGAAATATTGGGCGTTGTGGCCCGCCTGCTGGAAAAAGGGAAACTCGGCGAGTTGCCTTATTTGGCCATTGAGTATCAGCACCTGCTGGATATGTATTATGGAGTGCAGGGTGTTGAGGTAGCTGAGATTACCACGGCTATTGCCTTGGATGATGAATACAAGTTGTCCTTGGGCAAAAAACTGGGCGAAATTATGGGGCATCCTGTGGTAATCAAAGCCAATGTAGATGCGTCAATTGTAGGCGGTATTCGCATTCGTGTGGGCGATAAGCTCATTGATGGTAGCCTACGTCATAAATTGGATATGCTGAGTAAGGAGTTACTCTAGATGACAAATGCAAAACAGGATATTATTTCCGCACTGAAGGCTCAGGTCGAGCAGTTTGGCTCTGAGGTCAAGGTTGTTGATGTCGGTAACGTGCTGACCGTAGGTGACGGCGTAGCCATTATCAACGGACTTTCGGCAGCTAAATCAAATGAGTTGCTACAGTTCCCGGGGGATGTCATCGGCATTGCCCTTAATCTTGGTGAAGACAGTGTGTCCGCCGTTGTTCTGGGCGACGACTCCGGCATCAAGGAAGGAGATGAAGTGCGTGCAACCGGCCGTGTGGCCGAGATTCCTGTGGGCAATAGCCTTATAGGAAGGGTGGTTGATCCGCTTGGTCGTCCGCTTGATGGCAAAGGTGTTATTAAAACTGACCGCACTAGACCGCTGGAGAAAATGGCTCCCAATGTGGTGGTGCGCCGCTCCGTAGATACTCCGGTGCAGACTGGTATCAAATGCGTAGATGCCATGATCCCCATCGGACGTGGTCAACGCGAGCTTATTATTGGCGATCGTTCCACTGGTAAAACGGCTTTGGCTCTCGATGCCATTATCAACCAGAAGGGCGGCGACCTGATTTGTATTTATGTCGCCATCGGGCAAAAAGCCTCCAAGGTGGCTCAGGTGGTTGGCAAACTTGAGGAGATGGGTGCAATGGAGCACACCATCGTGGTGGCAGCCAATGCCGCTGACTCAGTGGCGTTGCAGTATTTGGCGCCTTATGCCGGTTGCGCTATTGGCGAGGAATTCATGGAAGCTGGCAAAGATGCCTTGGTTGTCTATGACGACCTTTCAAAGCATGGCTGGGCTTATCGCCAGATGTCTTTGCTGCTTCGTCGTCCTCCGGGTCGCGAAGCTTACCCCGGTGACGTGTTTTATCTGCACAGCCGCTTGTTGGAACGTGCTGCCAGATTGGATGAAGCCCATGGTGGCGGTTCATTGACGGCTTTGCCTGTCATTGAAACCCAGGCTGGCGACGTGTCTGCTTATATTCCAACCAATGTTATTTCTATTACGGACGGGCAGTTGTATTTGGAAACTGACCTGTTTAACGCCGGCGTTCGTCCTGCTCTCAATGCAGGTACATCGGTGTCCCGCGTAGGCTCTGCCGCTCAAACCAAGGCCATGAAAAAAGTGGCCGGCAAGCTAAAGCTGGCTATGGCGCAATATCGTGAGTTGGCCGCATTCGCTCAGTTTGGTGCATCAGAGTTGGATAAGTCCACTCAGGCTCAGCTTGATCGCGGTCGTCGCATTACGGAAATCCTGAAACAACCGCAGTACGTACCCATGCCGCTTGAGCAACAAGTGATGATTCTCTATGCTGCCATAAATGGTTTTGTAGATGACGTTGCGCCTGCCAAGATGGGTGATTTTGAGAATAGTTTCCATCAGTATATGCTCACTCAGCATCCTGAAGTCGGTGAGGCGATTGCCAAGACCAAGACACTGGACGACGATACAGAAGAAAAGTTGAAGACAGCGATTGCAGACTTCAAGAAGACTTTCTAGGATAAAGGAATAGATTGTGGGTAATGTTCGTCTGATAAGACGGCGCATCAGAGGCGTTCAAAGCATCTCCAAGATTACTAAGGCTATGGAGATGATAGCTGCGTCAAAGATGCGGCGTACTCAGGAGCGCGGTCTGCAAGGCAGACCTTATACCCAAAAAATTACAGAGGTTATAGCGGCTTTGTCTGCTGTAACACAAGGTAAGTCAACGTCACATCCGTTGCTGGACGTGCGCCAGTCGCCGAAGCGTATCGGACTTGTGCATATCGCACCAGATCGCGGTCTGTCCGGTGGTTTGGTATCCAACCTGAATCGCAAGACGGCCAATTTCATACTGGAAGAGGGCAAGCCTGCCTCAGTTGTGGCCGTAGGACGCAAGGGCGTGGAGTTTATGCGGCGCACTTCGCAGGATGTTGTGGCGGAGTTTTCGCAGCTTGGTGATAAGCCAAGCCTGCTTGATACGCTTCCGATTTCGCGTATTGTTATGGATGATTTCATCAGTGGCAAGGTTGATGCCGTCTACATCTGCTATGCACGTTTTGTTAACACTATGGTGCAGGCCCCGACAGTTACACGGATTTTACCGGTGGCTGCCGCAACGCTTGGCGAAGAAGGTGCCAAGAATCAGATGTCTTATATGTTTGAGCCTGATGCGGAAACAGTACTCAATGCACTTTTGCCGCGCTTTGTGGAAATGGGGGTATACCACTCAATTTTGGAGTCTATTGCCAGTGAGCAGTCTGCCCGTATGATAGCCATGCGCAATGCAACAAAGAGTGCTCATGATCTGATTGATGATTTGACGCTGGTTTATAACAAGGCTCGACAGGAATCTATTACTACAGAGCTGCTTGATATTATCGGAGGAGCTGCGGCTCTAACTTAGGAGGTTTTTGTGGCCAAAGGGAAAGTAGTTCAGGTTATTGGTTCAGTAGTTGACATAGAGTTTCCATCGGATGCTCTGCCAGCTCTTTTTAACGCTATCGAGATTAAGCGTGAAGACGGCACCAGCATGATGCTTGAAGCACAGGCGCATGTGGGTAAGAGTTGGGTAAGATGTCTGTCATTCTTACCGACTGATGGTTTGGCTCGCGGAGAGGAAGCCATTGATACCGGTGCGCCTATAAGCGTTCCTGTAGGTGCTGCATCTCTGGGACGAATCTTCAATGTACTCGGAGAACCGCTGGATGACATCGGCGAGGTTAAATCTGAAGACCGCTGGTCCATTCATCGCAATCCTCCGCCATTGGAAGATCAGGAAACTACCACAAAGGTGCTGGAAACAGGTATTAAGGTTGTTGATCTTATCGCTCCGTTCGCCCGCGGAGGCAAAATTGGTTGCTTCGGTGGTGCCGGCGTAGGAAAGACGGTTATCATTCAGGAGTTGATTCGTGCCATTGCCAGCGAGCATTCGGGCTATTCGGTGTTTGCCGGAGTCGGTGAGCGCTCCCGCGAAGGCAACGATCTGTGGCATGAAATGCAGAGCTCCGGTGTTATCAACAAAACGGCGCTGGTCTTCGGTCAGATGAATGAGTTGCCCGCTGTGCGCCTGCGTATTGCTCTCACGGGTCTGACGATGGCCGAGTATTTCCGCGATCATGACCATCAGGACGTATTGCTGTTTATCGACAACATTTATCGCTATACCCTGGCCGGCATGGAAGTGTCGGCTCTGCTGGGTCGCATGCCCTCGGCCGTGGGTTATCAGCCGACGCTGGCAACAGAAATGGGTCAGCTTCAGGAGCGCATTACATCCACGAGCAAAGGCTCAATTACATCATTTCAGGCTATTTACGTACCGGCCGATGATTATACGGATCCCGGTGTGGTTGCCACATTCGGTCACCTTGATGCTAATATCTCGCTTGAGCGCGCTTTGGCAGATCAGGCGCTATATCCGGCTGTTGACCCGCTGGCTTCCAACTCACGTATTCTTGACCCGAAAGTCGTCGGGGAAGAGCACTACAATGTGGCCCGCGACGTACAAAGGGTGCTGCAGCGCTATAAGGACCTTCAGGACGTTATTGCCGTTCTCGGTATTGAAGAACTTTCCGAAGAGGATAAACTCACTGTGGCGCGTGCCCGCAAGATTCAGCGCTTCTTGACACAACCATTCTTTGTATCCGAGGTATTCACAGGTCGCCCCGGCAAGTATGTCAAAGTATCGGAAACGGTGCACGGCTTCAAAGAGATTTTGGAAGGCAAATACGACCAGTATCCCGAGCAGGCTTTCTATATGGTTGGTGTTATTGAAGAGGTAGCGGAGCAGGCTCAAAAGCTATAGGTTTTGATTGATGTCAAAGATTAAACTTGATATTGTTACTGCGGAGCGCATGGTCTATTCCGAGGATGTGGATGAGGTCATCGTTCCGGGTATTGAAGGCGAGTTCGGTGTGCTTCCGCAGCATTCACCGCTGATGACTATTTTGGCCCCGGGTGAGTTGGTGATTAAGAACGACGATACCGAGGTTGATATGGCGGTGTCCGGCGGATTTATTGAGGTGCGCCCGGATCACGTGATTGTTTTGGCAGACTCGGCCGAACGGGCTGAGGAAATTGATATTGCCCGAGCTGAGGAGGCCCGCGAGCGTGCCGAGCAGGCCAAGGAAGAGGCTCCGTCAGGAAGCGCAGAGGCATCATTGGCTGCTGAGGCTGCCCTTAAGCGTGCGCTGACTCGTATCAAGGTGGCACGTCGCCGCCGCGAAAGACCGCTGTAGCCTGCACAAACAGATGCTAATTAAAAAGAGGGGAGAGATCCCCTCTTTTTTTGTGTCCAAAACGCAGGAAAAAAGTTATTCCAGCAGCCCCTCAATAGGCTCAATTACAAGGATGCCTTTTTTCAGGTCGATACTCTTGATGATATCCTTTGTTGCCGGAATGAGAACATCTTTACAGCCCGGGTTTTGCACAACATAGACGTCGTTACCGCAGTTTAAGATTTGGCCAACCTTGCCAATGACATCTCCGTCTTTGGTGCGCACCTCAAGCCCGATGATATCAAACTGGTAGTATTGCCACTCGGGCAGCTCAAAAAGTGCGCTTGAGGAAATTTCCAATGCCTTGCGGCTCAGCTTGGCGGCATCCTCCGGCGTATCAATACCGGGCAGCTTTAGTATAACCTCCCCCTTTTGCCAGATGACCTTCTCAATGATGAGGGCTTGTTTGTCGAGATACACCTCTGCGCCTTGTTTGAAGCGTTCGGGAAAGTCGGTAGTAGGGCGTACTTTGAATGCTCCCTTAAGTCCCCAAGCGCCCAAAATAACCCCTATGGTGATGAAATCGGAGGGTTCGGCGGGAGCCGGCTTAATAGGGTTTGTATCGGACATTATTCCCCCTTAAATGCACAACACCCCACAGGCTCAAAAGGAGTTGAGCTTGATGGGGTGCGCAAAAAATATTCCGTGATGAAATCAGATAATTTCAAGGCTGGCTTTTGTGCCTGCCTTGGCAGCTTTTACGCGAATAATGGAACGGATAGCCTGGGCGATACGCCCCTGCTTGCCGATAATACGACCCTTATCCTCGTCGGCGACCTTGAGTTTCAGGACTGTGCCGTTTTCAATGTCAGTCTCTTCGGTTATTTCCACGGCATCTGGGTCATTAACCAGTGATTTGGCGATGTACTCCACTAATTCTTTCATTTGGTCTCCTTTTCTGCCTTGAGCTTGTCCATAATACCGACCTTTTTGAGCAATCTGGCAACGGTTTCCGTTGGCTGCGCTCCCTTCTTGAGCCAATCAAGAGCGAGAGCCTCTTCAAAAGTGACAGCCTCAGGATCGGTCAAGGGGTTATAGCGGCCAATAATACTGATAAACGCACCATCGCGAGAGGCACGTGAGTCGGCTACAACAATGCGGTAGCAGGGCTTTTTCAGAGCACCAACACGGCGTAATTTGATTTTTACCATGAGTAATCCTTTCTAAACGCTAATTATGCCTGATTGATAGTACGCTGTCAATAGCGCAGTTTTGCAGGGAAACAGAAGTATCTTTTTGAGGCAAAAAGTGCGCATGTTTTTCACTTACACGTCCACTACTGTGCCGATGAAGATGGGCAGATTTGTTTCGCAGTCAACAATCATATAGACGAACGGGCGGTCAAGATGAACAGTTTTGTATTCTATAACAGCGGACGGATTACTTAA
>WQXK01000039.1 GCA_009784845.1 Dehalococcoidia bacterium
AGTCCATGCATGCCGAGCCAGCCATATGAAAGGGTGTGGCTTTCGGGGAAAGCCGAAATGCCCAGCAAAGTGGTGATAACAGGGATATTAGCTGTTTCGACCAGTGACTTTAACTCATCAAACGCATCTGAGATGATAACGCCGTGCCCGGCAAGAATAAGCGGTCGCTTGGATGATGCGAGCAGTTTGGCTGCTTTGGCAATCTGGGACGAGTGCCCCGTAAGCGTAGGCTTGTAACCAAGCAGATCAATGCGCGTTGGATAAGTGAAGTCAGCCTGCTCGGTTTGAACGTCTTTGGGAATGTCAATGAGCACGGGACCCGGGCGTCCGCTGCGCGCCAGATAGAAAGCCTCTTTAATGGTGGCTGCGATATCAGCCGTATGTGCCACCAGATAGTTGTGCTTTGTAATAGGCAAGGTGATGCCGGTGATATCTATTTCCTGAAAGGCGTCTTTGCCGATAAATGGGCGTCCTACCTGTCCCGTGATTGCCACGAGCGGTGTCGAATCGAGATATGCATCGGCAATGCCGGTGACCAAATTTGTGGCACCGGGACCTGAGGTGGCAAAGCAAACACCCACTTTGCCGGTGGCGCGGGCGTATCCTTGTGCGGCATGCACCGCTCCCTGCTCGTGACCGGCAAGGATGTGACGCAGCTGCGGATATTGCGTGAGCGTATCGTAAAGCGGCAGTATCTGCCCGCCCAATATGCCGAAGATGGTATCAACCCCCTCCTTCAGCAGGCCTTGGCATACAATTTGAGCGCCTGTTAGTTTCATATGGCTTCTCCTATAAATACCGCACCGCAACTGGCTGAGCTTACATGCCTTGTGTAGCGCGCCAAATAGCCGTCTGTTATGCGCGGCTTGAATGCCGGCAGCAGCGACAGGCGTTTGTTAATTTCCTCAACGCTTAGTTTAACATTTAATTTGCAGTTTGGTATGTCAATTTCAATAATATCACCTTCGCGTATTGCGGCGATAGGACCGTTAAGCGCAGCCTCAGGTGCTACATGTCCAATGGATGCCCCGCGCGAGGCGCCGGAAAAGCGCCCGTCGGTTATAAGAGCAACGCTTTTATCCAGTCCCATGCCTGCCAGAAGCGATGTCGGCGTGAGCATTTCGCGCATGCCGGGACCGCCTTTGGGCCCCTCGTAGCGTATGACCACAACGTCGCCCGCTTTGATGGTGCCTGAGATGATGGCTTGAGTTGAGGCATCCTCTGAGTCAAACACGCGCGCCGGGCCACTGTGGCACATCATTTCAGGTGCTACAGCGGAGCGTTTTACCACAGCACCGTCTGGTGCAATATTGCCGAACAGTATTGCAAGCCCTCCCTTTGTCGAATAAGCTTCTGCCTCCGAGCGAATGACGTCGATGTCCTCAACTGTGGCTTGGCGAATTATGTCTCCGAACCTCTGTCCTGAAACTGTCGCTGAGTCCAGATTTAAGTGCTTGGCTAATTGCTGCATTACAGCAGGTATACCGCCGGCGCGGTCAAGGTCCTCTATGTGATATGCGCCGCCCGGGCGTAAGCTGGTAAGACAGGGGGTGCTTTCGCTAATTGCATTTATGTCATGCAGGGAATACTCCACACCTGCTTCATGTGCGATTGCCAAAAGATGCAGCACGGAGTTGGTGCTGCCGCCCAGTGCCATATCAACGGTGAATGCGTTATGCAGCGATTTTGAATTTATGACGTCGCGCGGACGCAGGTTTTGCTCAAACAGCCCAACTATGCGTTCGCCTGCCTGCTTTGCAAGCATGGTACGGCGCTCATCTACTGCCGGGATAGTGCCGTTTCCTGGAAGAGCCATACCGAGTGCCTCCGTCAGGCAGTTCATGGTGTTGGCCGTAAACATACCCGAGCATGAGCCGCATCCGGGGCAGGCCTTGTCCACCAGTGAATCAAGTTCCTCCTCGGTCATGTTTTTGTTGAGCACTTTGCCAACTCCCTCAAAAACGGAGTTGATATCTACTTTCTTCGTTCCTTCAGGCGTTTCCCAACGACCTGAGAGCATTGGTCCGCCGGATATGAAAATGCATGGCACATTGAGGCGCACGGCAGCCATGAGCATGCCGGGGATGACCTTATCGCAGTTTGGCATGAAAACCAATGCATCAAACTGATGCGCCTGAGCCATGACCTCAACAGTATCTGCAATTAACTCGCGCGATGGCAAGGAGTATTTCATGCCGGCGTGATTCATGGCGATACCGTCGCATACGGCAATAGTGTTGAACTCAAACGGAACACCGCCTGCCTCTTTGATGCCGTCTTTGACGGATTGCGCCAGCTTATGCAGATGCAGATGTCCCGGCACGATTTCGGTGTATGAGTTAACAATGCCGATAAAAGGTTTTTTGAGGTCTTCCGGCTTTACTCCGACGGCACGCAGCAGTGATCTGTGAGGTGCCCTCTCGATACCAGCCTTTACTGCTTCGCTTTTCATACAATGCCCCCGAAAATTAATAATCCGTTCCAACTCCGGAACGGACAAGCCTATATGTTCTAACTTGTGAAGTTTTAAGATAACACAGGCATGACTGAGGTGTCAAGAAAAAATGCACCCGTTTTTTGATACAATGACAGACAGTTTTTCGTGGGAGTTTTTGGTATGGCTGTAAGCGTACTGTCCGATCAAGCGAGAGTGCCTGACGGCGCCATGGTAGCTGCTGTTGTTGGCGATACATATATCCTGTGGAATAAACTGCTAAACCATATTAAAGAGAAATACCCAAGCGTTACAGAGGAATGGAAATATTACGGTAAGGCATTTGGGTGGACTTTTAAGGTCATAAGTAGGAAACGCAATTTGTTGTTTTTGGTGCCTTTGGACGGCTGTTTCAGGGTAAGGATTGTTTTGGGTGAAAAGGCAGTCGCTTGTGCTGAGTCTGCCGATTTGCCGGATGAGCTCAAATTGGCTATCTGCAATGCAACGCCTCATATTGAGGGACGCAGCATTGACCTGGACATAAGCTGCCCGGAACAACTTGAAACAGTGAAAACCCTGCTTAAAATCAAATTTGATAACTGAGCAGAGATAATAGTCTACGCATGTTCAAAGGTGGGGCTTTGAGATATAATCTGCAAAGCCCCACCTTTATATAAGCCGATGTCTTAGTGCATCTTATTTGACAGGGAAGACAGGCGCGAGCCTTGCCTCAGATGCGCTCAGCACTTCTGCAAGCCCTATTTTCTCATCTCCAAACTGAATGGCGCTTTCGTCTGTTGTATGCCCGATCACGCAAACTAAGGCAGGATCAAGCTCAACGCCGTCTTTAATTTCAAAGACCAAGCTGCCGTAGCACTTGTTATTCAAAATGTCTTGGGACACCGCGTCGCTGAATTTGAATCCCAAGTCATTTCCAAGAACGCCGCTTACAACCTCTCCGATAATGCCGCCCGCCCCGATTGCACGGGCGGAGATTATGTTTCCGGCGTTTCTCTGCGTGATGAAATAATCCCACAGGGCTTTTATGCTCTCCAGCCCAAGTGGTAGCCCGTCTGCTTTTGTGGCAAAAATGACGCCGACAGCGGAGCCGGATTTTTGAAACGCCTGAGACTTAACATTTTTCACATTGCCTTCTGCCAGGGCAAAACTTACCAATGTGGGTGGAACGTCAATATCCTTGTAGCTGCCTGACATGCTGTCTTTTCCGCCAACAGCGGGGCGCCCGACTGCGGCAGCAATATAGTTTGCACCAAGGAGAGCGGCAAAAGGTGCCCCCAGTTTTTCCGGTGTTATGGGGCTGGCGTAGTATTCTTGGTCTGTGAAAAGAATATCTTTGTAGTCGCCTCCAAGTGCCAGAACCCTTGCTATGCTATCAAGTCTGGCGGCCTGCCCTCCGTAGAATGTCGACCATTTGGCAACATACGGGTCATAACCGTAAGCCGCAATCGTTACCACTGAATCGTTGCCGTCAACCGGTACGAGACATACCGTGCCCTGAGTCTTTGTTTTGCCTTTTTTGCCATCGTATGGACGCAGTACGGTATTTTTATCAACCTGATCAAACATTTGTGCCAGCCCCTGCTGACTGCAGTTTTCAAGGCTGGTCATAGTATCAAAAAGCATGCCGCGGAATGAGGTGAATTTTTTGCCTGAAAACGGGTTGAGTGCCGTATCCGGCTGCTTGAAATAAACCTTTCTTGTATCAGGCAGAAATGGGGTTTTCAGAAATTCCCGCTCCAAACTTACGACTTTTTCGCCCTTGAAATACATATTGAGAAAGCCTGAGCCGCTAACATCGGCAATGTGGCTAACCTCAAGCCCGTACTTGTCGCAGAGTGCCACAACTTTTGCATGGTCTGCCATGCCTGTTACAATCGCCATGCGTTCCTGCGATTCCGAGATGGCAATTTCAAGTGCGCTCATATCCTCCTGACCTTCCTTGAGCGGCACGCGGTCCAAATAAATATCAAGGCTGCTTGCTATTTCGCCTACTGCCACACTGACACCGCCGGCACCAAAGTCGTTGCTCTTTTTAACAATTTTCAAAAACTCAGGGTCGCAGTAAAGCTTTATTATTTGACGTTCAAGTTCCGGAACGCCTGCGGGAACCTGTGATATGTTATCGCTTAGGGATTTTTCGTCCTGATTCTGTGACGAGCCTGTTGCACCGCCTATTCCGTCGCGTCCGGTGCGTCCGCCAATCAGAAACACCTGATCTCCGGCGATGGGGTCCTCAATTCGCGCTAGGCTTTCATCTACAACGCTTGCGCCCCAGCCAAGCTCCATGCGTTTTGCAACGTAATCAGGGTGATATATCTCATGAATATAACCCGTTGTAAGACCAAGACCGGTGGCATAATACGAAAAGCCTGCTGCGGCCTCTGTGGTGATTTGCCTCTGAGGCAGCTTGCCCGGCATGGTGTACTCATTCGTCGGATCGGCAGCACCTGTTATGCGCATGCCTTGGTAAGGACACCCGCGGGATGCCAGAAGGTCCCTTTGCAGACCACCAGTGCAGGTCGCTCCGCCGTCATAAGGCCCGATTTCTGTCGGTGAATTATGTGTTTCGTTTTTGAAAGAAATGCGATACGCTTTGCCGTTAATCATCACGCGCCGTGTGGCCGCATTTTCCTCAATTTTGTCATCTATAAGATTAGGCACAGTACCTTTTTTCTTTTGTTCTTTCATGCTGATGGTGACAAGGTCCATAAGCGTAATCGGTTTATTCGAAATATTTTCGCCATGAACGAACTGGCGTTGGCTTTGATACGTTTTTAGCGCGTCTTGGATGAAGTCCGGACTGTTTTCGAGCTCAAGAGGTGTGTTGAAAGTTATGTGGCGGCAGTGGTCACTCCAGTACACGTCAACGATTGCTTTCTCCATGGCGTTAAGACTTTCAAGTGTCTGGGTCGTTTTTCCCATAAAAATTCCTCTCCTAACACAAAGCTACATGTGACCTACCCTAAATATTTGGCAGACATTCTATTATATTTCAAAAATAGGGCATTTTCCAATGGTTTTAATACTTACTTTTATATTATTTTGAATTGATTATTTATCTTGTGGCTGATAAATTGAGTCGCTTGAAGCAGGAATTGCAATTTCTAGACGCCAGTGTAATAATTGGCAACTAAATAATTCAGGAGAGCAAAACAGCTTTGAAACAGAAATTTTTAGCAATTGTATCGGCTTTGGTAATCATTATGAGTTTGTCTCTTATGATGACATCGTGTGAGTTGGTTGATTCTCTATTAAAAAAAGAATCAATATCCGGCACATACAGTATGACGCAAGTTAAAATTGAAACTTCCCATTGGGCATTTACTTACGACGGCGAGGAATCGGAAGAGGAATTTGACCCCAAATTCCTTGAGGGATATCCTGAAGACTATAGAACTCTTTACGGGTTAAGTTTAGCAATTACGTACATGGTACATGGCGACACCATTATTACCATAGCTGATGGAGAATTGACGTACAAGAACACATACGATAACGAATCCATTACGTCGCTGTTTACAGACACAGAATTGTCAGCTAAATTTTCTGAGAACGGTGGAATTCTTATATTCACAGGAGCTAACGCCGATAAACTCAATGAACTGGGCTTGTTCAGATTCGAAGATGGCAATGTGTTATTGGTTTGTGAATACGAATATGAAGGCTGGTTTGAAAGCGAATATGACGGTGAGCCATTTACTATGACGATAGTTTTCGCAAAAAGCAATCCATAAGCCTATAAAGCTGTTGAGAGGCAAAATCCTCTCAATGGAGTGCAGTGGTGCTATTGGCTTCGCTTAAATTACCCATTTGGGCGTTGAAAAGGTTAAAGCCGTGAGCTTCTTCAAGTTCATGCCATTTGACAGCGATTTATTTGGCTTTTATCAGCTTTGTGTATCGGATTCGTATCGGTCTTTTACGCCAATACTGCTTCTGAAACAGGAACACTTTGCATATATAGTGTATCGGGGCAATAGTCCAAATCTTCTGGCCATGCGATAGAGCCATATTCCACACGTACAAGCTTAAAAAATGCCTTGCTTCTAAGCGGAGCGAATACTTTCATGCTTAACAACTGAGTAGCATCAAATATGCGTCGCTCTCCGTTGTCGAACTCAATTTCCAGCTTATAGTCATCTGTCGGGGTAACAGATATCACTCTTGGACCTAATGGTTGACCATGAATAATTGTATCCTGCATGTTAGCCTCCTACCTGAGTGGTGGAATTCTAAATGTATCCTCGCCATTTATAGCTAATGCCCAATTGGCCATCAATGAATCTTCATGAAGCATTGCCCATGCTTTAACCAATGCGCTTTGTCTCGCTGGAAAATCACCAGCTATAATCTCCCCATCAAGACCGAATACCGCTTCGTAATCTCCATATCGCGCATGGAAAT
>WQXK01000040.1 GCA_009784845.1 Dehalococcoidia bacterium
CTATGCGCCAGGCTGTTTGGAATGTTATACTGGTGTCAGATGAGAAGAAGTTGGCTGGAGTGGTTGCTTAATCATGGTACGGACTAACTTTGAAATTGGACCAAAGTTTGGGGGCAGCACACATATGACGCAATGCTTGAAATTGTCCCAAAGAGTAGTTCCTGTACAGTGATAATCGTGAATGACAACGGGCATGATTATATCAATTTTGATAGTAGTGAACATGCTGAAAAAGAAATAAAAACAAAACTAAGGCAAATATTAAAACAAAAAAACATTTCAAAAAATCTCTAGCCTGCTTTTGAAAGATACTCCACAAACTAAGTGTGCTACCTCCAAACTTTGGGTTTGTTTTATGTTTGAGTTCTGTCTAGTTTCTGGACATTGGGCGATACAGTCGTTTGCGGCAGGTCTATTGTATATCTACCACACCGCTCATATCATATGGCATTGCCTCGGTAATACGCACCGGAACAATATCCCCAATCGTAGCAACGCTTTTAATTAGCACCAGCCCGTCCACCTCGGGTGCGTCGCGGTAGCTGCGCCCGACGGAAATGCCATCGCCTGTGCCTTCAACCAGTACGTCTAATTCCCTGCCTACAAACTCCTGATTATGGGCTAAGGAAATATTCTGTTGTTTTTCCATCAGGCGTTTTGTGCGCTCTTCCTTCACCTCTTCTGGGATGGTATCTCCCAGTATTTCGCTGGGCGTTCCAGCCTCAAAAGAGAACTTAAATGCGCCAAGCTTGTCGAAGCGTATTTCGTCAATGAAATCAAGCAGCGTTTGGAATTCCTCTTCGCTTTCGTTGGGGTATCCGACGATGAAAGTACTGCGCAGTGCCAAATTCGGCATGGACTTGCGCATTTTATCCAGCGTTTTATATGCCCAGTCTATGTTAGCCGGGCGATGCATGCGGCGCAGTACGTCAGGATGTGCGTGTTGAAGCGGCATATCCAGATAAGGCACGATTTGCTTGCTTGTTGCCATGACCTCAATTAACTCATCTGCTACAAATCCCGGGTAGGCATACATGATGCGCAGCCAGTCAACATCAGGTGCTGCTTTTGTCATTTCGCTTAGTAGTTGTGCCAACCCGTTTTGCATGCCTAAGTCGTGTCCGTAGTCTGTACTGTTTTGTGCGATTAAAACAATCTCGCGTATGCCGCGTTCCTGCAACTGTCTAGCCTCAGCCAGAATGGCATCCATAGGACGGCTCACGGCAGGACCTTTTATTGAAGGAATAGCACAGAAAGCGCAGTTTCTGGAGCATCCGTCGGCGATTTTGAGGTAAGCGCTGGCTCCCTGTATTGAAAAACGTGGCGTGCCGCGCTCATCGCATGGCGTGGCATCATCTATTTGTATGTCAGAAGGAGAGACATTGTTTGCGCATAAGCTATCAGCCAACTCAACAATTTGCATCCAGCCACGTGTGCCTATGATGGCATCAACACCGGCAACCTTTTGCATGACAGAGTTGCCATAGCGTTGCGTGAGGCAACCTGCGGCAATAAGAATTTGCCCCGGCTTTTTGCGCTGGGCGAATTTGGCGAGAGTGCTGTAAGACTCATCTTTGGCGATGTCAATAAAGCCGCAGGTGTTGATGATTATGATATGGGCTTGTTTCGGGCTGATAACCAGTTGATAGCCTGCGCGGCTTAACAGTGCGGCCATGGAATCTGCGTCGACGGTGTTTTTGGCGCATCCAAGCGAAATTATGTGAAAGCTTTTGTTTTTCATTGTCTTAAATAGTCTGTGTTATTAGTCGTTTGATGATATTCTAATGCCTCTTCAAAATTTCCAGCAAGGAGTTGAAATAGCGCAGCTTCACCGCGCCTACTGAAAGTTTGAGTTGATGCCGTTCCACGACGTCCATTCCGTTGAGGTTATCCATAGTCGGCTTGAGTGAAAGTAACTGACTTTCATCACCCGATTTTACTATTGCATCAATGCGTTTTTCCAAGTCTACTGCCTTGGCAATACGGGACAACTGCGCCGCAGCCAGTTCAGGCGTAATCTGATGGTGTTGTTCTTTTATGCGGGTAAGTCGCGCGACGGCGGCATAAGTGGTGTCAACGATCTGTTGGCGGCTCATCCAACGCGTCTCGTAGTTTAGGGTTTCTTTCCAGCTTGGACGCGTAAGCGCAGCGCGGTGCTCAGCCAGCGTGCGGTGGATGACCCTATAGCCATAGCGCTCAGGGTTTTCAAAGCATAAGCTTCCCGGGTCAAGAAATGGTGACAACGGCCCGATGAATAAGAAGAGACGTTTATCCGAGTTGAATTTGTTATATAAGTACTCACAGTAGTCCAGTGTCTGCTCAACCGACTCGGCGGTTTGTTCCGGCAGCCCAATCATGAAATAGATTTCCATGCGCGATGCACCCAGTTCAAGCGCTTTGCCGATGCTATTTTCAAGTTCGTCGTTGCTGTAAGACAGGCCAATGGCGCGGCGCACTTTGGAGTCATGCGACTGTGGGGATATGTCGATGGCGAAGTCCGGTTTGGCGCGGGCGATGGCCTCCAAGAAGTGATTATCCGGAGGTCTAAACAACTCAAAATCAACAGTGTTTTTGATGGGCTTCTGTTCCATAAGCCTAAGCAGTTCATAGGCGCGTTCTTCTCCGCCCATACGTATGTCGCCAAGAATGAAAATAGGTCCCCTGCTCAGACGGCTGATGTTTTGTATATCTTTAAACATGTCGCCTGCCGTTCTGAATGCTGTTTTGTTGCGACCTACTGTTTTACGCACGGCAGCGTTGGCTCCACCGCAGTAAACGCAGTTGTGGTCACAGCCTTTGCATGTAAGCACGGCTGTAACGGGATAAGCGAGCCATTCTTTTGCCGGCAGTGTGCTGGTCATGTCGAAATAGCGCAGTACCGAGCGTGCTACGGCAGTGTAGTGGTTTTGCATTACGTCTGAAATATTTTCCGGCACATGCGTTAGCCCATTGTCATGCATAATGCCGTCATTATCTTTCCACACAAGGTTGGGGATGCTTTCCAGCTCGCCTGTTTTAAATCCCTGCATGAGCAGTCGCATGGGCTCCTCTGTGGAGTCGCCCCGCATGACATAATCGATTTCGGGATAGGCTATAAGCTCCTTGTAAAAGTATGAGGAGGAAAATCCGCCGAAGAGTATTTTGGATTCAGGGTGGATTTTTTTCACAAGCTTAGCCAGTTCAATTGAGCCGTGGGCGTGTACCAGCCAGTGTAAATCTATGCCGAAGATAGGGGCGTGCAGCTTTTGTATGAAAGACTCTACATCGAACTTCGGTTGTTTCAGCATGCGCATGGCGATGTTTACCAGCCGCACGTGGTATCCGGCGTGCCCGAGGTATTCGGCCATGCTGGAAAAGCCGATGGGATACATTTCATACACAGGCGTTGACAACACAAGGTCACTAACCGGCCCATAAAGCTGGGGGATTTTGCGGTAGTCATAAACGTGGGGTGCGTGTAGTAATATTAAGTCTGTTTTGGCCATATTGTGTTTTCTGAAAGAATTTAGAACTGCAAAAATGTAACATGAATGGCATGCTTAAGACAAACGGAGTTAGCATTAGTCATGTATGGCGCAAAATGTTATAATCGTTCGTCCATTTGGGTGGCGTAAGGTAATGGACAAATATTTCCCTTGATGTTGTGAGAAGCAGTATTTACCATGCCAAAAACTGATTTGATTTTATTGCATGCGCCGCATGTATATGATTTCCGCAAGGTGCCACAGTTATACGGTCCTGTGAGCGACCTTGTGCTTTCCACTCCGATTTTCGAGATGTATCCCGTTGGGTTATCGAGCATTTCGGAATATTTGGAGAGGAATGGTTTTCGCACGCGCATTGTTAATATTGCCTGGCGTATGTTGCGCGACGTGCGTTTTGATGCCGAGGCTTTTATTAAGAAGCTTGATGCACCGGTGTTTGGCATTGATCTGCACTGGATGGTGCATGCGCATGGCTCAATCGAAATCGCCAAGATTGTCAAAAAGTATCATCCGAATTCCAAAATTATCTTTGGGGGTTATTCCTCGTCGCGCTTTTACAAGGAATTGGTTCAATATCCTGAGGTTGATTTCGTTATGCGCGGGGATTCAACCGAAGAGCCGATGAAGCAGTTTATGCAGGCTTTCTTGGGTGGAGGTGCATTCTCATCCGTGCCGAATCTGGTTTGGAAGAATGCGGCCGGACAGGTTTATGAAAACGAGTTTAGTTACGTGCCGACAAATATCAGCCATGTTATGGGTAATCACTATGGCACGGTTGTGCGCCAGGTGTTGCGCTACCGTGACTTCACGTCGGTAATTCCTTTCAAGGGATGGCTCAAATATCCGGTGACGGCTGTATTTACCAACCGCGGCTGCAAATACAACTGCATATTTTGCAGCGGTGCGCGGGATGCCATGCCGCTTTTTGCCAACCGCAAACAGCCGGCTTATCGCAGCGCAGAGGACATTTTTAAGGATATAAAAAATATTTCGGGTATTACGCGCGGTCCCATTCTGCTGGTCGGTGACATTCGCGAGAATGGGGATGAGCGTGCCAGCAAACTGCTCAGCTTAATCAAAGAACATCGCGTGAAAAACACGCTTATGTTTGAGGCCTTTAATCCTATGCCGCCGGACTTTATTAAGGAGATGGCGCAGGCAACCCCGGGTTTTTCGCTGGACATGTCGCCCGAGTCACATGACCCTGAGGTGCGTAAAGTGTCTTTGGGGCGCAGCTTCAGCAATGAGGCTATGGAGGATATGATACAGGCGGCGCTGGAAAATGGTGCCAGCCGCATGGAGATATTCTACATGATAGGATTACATAAACAGGATACAAAATCGGTGCTGGACACGGTTGATTATTGTGAGCACCTGCTGCAGAAGTTCAAGGCTGACAAACGCTTATTTCTCTTCATGGGGCATCAGGCTCCTTTCATGGCTCCGGGAAGCTTGGCTTTTGAGTATCCTGAGCGCTATGGCTTCAGATTGCTCTACAAGACTTTGGAAGAGCATCGTCAGGCGCTTACTTTGCCAAGCTGGAAGTTTAGCCTTAATTATGAGACACAGTGGTTGTCGCGTGATGAAATTACCGATGTCACATACGAGTCAATTGCACGGCTGACCATGCTTAAGGCAAAATACGGACAAATACCACAAGCGCTAGCCGAGCGCCAGATTGAGCGCATTGAACGCGCCAAGGTGCTTGAGGCAAAAATTGAGGAACTGCTCAATGCTGGTAAGCGTGATGAAATTGCGGCTTTGCGGCCTGAGATGGATGCCATCAACGGCTTTACGGCATCCGAGCGCTTGGAACTTGAGATACCTATGGGCAGTATTATGCGCCTGCGTTATTTCTCGGCACTGCGAAACTTGCTTTTCGGGCGCCGCGGGGAAAAAGTTACGCAGGATGCTTCCTCCGGCAATTTTTAAAGGATAGAGCGATATGGCGATTAATAAAACCAAGGTAAATGCGTGGATACAGGTACAGAAGATACCGCGTCACTCAAGCGACGTTTTTTCACTGGTGCTTGGCTCTGTGGTGGCCTGGTATCATGCAGGGCAGTTCAACTGGCTGGTATTTATTGCCTCATTGATGGCTGTGTTTTGCATCGCCAATGGCATCTATCTCACAAATGAAGCGCAGGACTATGAAGGCGACAAGCGTAATGTTGAGCGCATTGGCGCCGGTGGCGGCATGAATTTAACCAGTACCGGCGGCACGCAGGTGCTGGTGGCAGGGCACCTTAAGCGTGAGCATGTGCAACTGGTGGGTATGCTATTTTTTGCGGTGGCCATTCCGCTGGGGCTATTGGTTCAATTCGGCGGACATACGGGATGGCTTACCATACCGCTCGGTGCGCTGGGTATTTTTGTTACATATAGCTATTCAAATCCGCCAATCAAGGCATCATATCGCGGGCTGGGCGAAACATTTATGATGCTGGGTTATGCCATGCTGGTATTCACAGCCTATTATATCCATGCTGGGCTTCTCGACTGGTGGGTCCCGCTATTGGTTTCCTTACCGCGTATTCTTACTGTACCCGCGCTTAAGGTAATACGCAATTTCCCGGATGCTGTAGCCGATGCTGCCTCCGGCAAGCGCACCTCCGTTGTCATTTTTGGCAAGGAGCGCATGCGTTGGGTATACGTTGCGCTGGTGGTGAGCGCCGTACTCTCATTTGCTTTCATTGCCATTGAAACTAAGTCGTTTTTCTCGGTCATAAACCTATGGCCTGCGGTACTATTTATTCAGAGCATAATACCGGTGCTTAACGGGCAGTGGAAAGAGCGTGCCGGTATAGCGCAGGCGTGCAAAAAGGGCTTTAAAGCATTGTTGCTTACGCCGGCAACCCTGACTGCAACGTTGTTGCTGAGTGCCTGGTCCAACATTTAGTTTTCAGACTGTGCGGTGGCTCTTCGTAATTACGCACGCTTGTAAGCTTGCTGATTCTTTTCACGGTTCTCTTTTCTGATTGCCAGTGCTGCGCCAACACAACCAAGTATGAGAATGATGGCATTGACAAGGGTCCACCAGTCAACGAATGTCATAGGATTGCGCATATTCTCGGTTAGGAGGAAGACCACAACTCCAGCAATGCCGGCAACGATAGCCAGCACCAGCCACAACATCTTGGTTTTCTTGTTCTTTTGTATGAATGCTCTAAGCAAGGTGAATAAGGCAGCCACAGCACCAACGCAGCAG
>WQXK01000041.1 GCA_009784845.1 Dehalococcoidia bacterium
AAAGAGGAGCTGTTATGGCTTAGAGAATGGTTTATCCCGTTTGAACTGACAGACGCCGTCAGTAACTGGGTGGATTATTACAATCAAGACTATTTGCATTCAACACTAGGTTACAAGGCGCCATATACATTTGAGGAGGAGTATCACAAGGCAGCCGTTTTACTCCCTTAATTTCTACTTGACAAATAGGGTGCATTACACGCATTGTCTCCTGCCGATGCAATTGAAAGAACAATATCATCAGCTTTCAAAGAAAGCGCATCAATTATCAAATCCGCATCTTCCCAGACCTGCGAATATCGGATTGCATCAAATTTCGTGCGCTTTTCAATTTCGCTTTTCAACTATTGTCACCAACCCTCTTTCACCATCTAATTCTATTAAATCACCAGTTTTAACATGTGCGAATAAGTCCTTAACAGATACAACAGCTGGAATTCCCATCTCGCGAACAACTATTGCGGCGTGTGACAACAAGCTTCCATACTCAACCAAAACCCCGGTAGCAATGGGGAATAACATTATCCAGCCAGGATCAGTTCTTTGTGTAACCAAAATTTCTCCAGGATGAATATCCGCATCATTAGGATTTGTGATTACCCGTGCATATTCGATATCAGCATGGGCACAAATGGTTTTGACCTTGCCCTTGAAAAATGGGCGAATTTTAAATTTTGGCAATAGTATAAACTAATTTTGGAATAGGTGGTAGCAATTTCAAGGAAAAATAACACACAAATTCCCATGACCTGTTCCAACAGAGGCTCAAAAAGTAGATATAGAGAAACTTACACAAGGCACACTTGATGCAAGTGCATTAATTCGGATAGTAACCTTGCTGGCTTGTTTGACCCGCATGTTATGCCGTTTTAATTGCTCAAAAATTGCAAAGCCTGCAGTTGAGCACATGTGGTAAAATTGGCAAAATAAGCACTAAAGGAAAATGTTATGACAGACCAATTAACCACTGAACTCCCGAAAGCCTATGAGGCGCATCAGGTCGAACGGAAATGGTATGACTACTGGATGCAGCAAGGCTATTTCACGCCCAAGATTGATCCGGCTAAAAAGCCTTTTGTGATTATTCAACCGCCCCCAAACATCACCGGCGACCTGCATTTGGGGCATGCCCTAACCGCCACGCTTGAGGATATCATGGTGCGCTGGCATCGCATGATGGGTGATCTCACGTTGTGGCTTCCCGGGGAAGACCACGCCGGAATTGCAGCGCAGGTTGTGGTTGAGCGGGCTTTGGCAAAAGAAGGTCTTACGCGTCAGCAAATCGGGCGCGAAAAGTTTACCGAGCGTATGTGGCAGTGGGTCAACGGCTGCCGTGCCAACATTGGCAACCAGCACAAGCGGCTGGGTGTTTCATGCGACTGGACACGCGAGTGTTTCACGCTGGACCCGGGTCCGTCACGTGCCGTGCGCACTTTCTTTGTGCGCTTATATGAAAAAGGGCTTATTTATCGCGGTGAGCGCATCATCAACTGGTGTGCGCGCTGCTCTACGGCTCTATCTGACCTGGAGGTTGAGCATGAGGATGTTGCCAACCACCTGTGGCATTTAAAATATCCCCTTGAGGACGGAGAAGGTTTTGTTATTGTGGCCACAACCCGTCCGGAAACCATGCTGGGTGATACTGCTGTGGCTGTTAATCCGGCAGACGGGCGTTATAAAGACGTCATTGGAAAGAACGTAAAATTGCCGCTGACAGAACGCGTAATTCCCATTGTGGGAGATGCATCCGTTTCCATGGAATTTGGTACCGGTGCCGTAAAGGTCACCCCGGCGCATGACCCGAATGATTTTGAAACGGGTATGCGTCATAACCTGCCAATTATTAACATACTCAACAACGACGTAACAATAAACGAGAAAGGCGGTAAATTTGCCGGTATGGATCGTTTCGCGGCACGCGAGGCTGTCGTCGCCGAGTTGGAAAGCAAGGGATTGCTTGAGAAAATTGAGCCGCATACACATGCTGTGGGCCACTGCCAGCGCTGCCGAACCATAATTGAACCTATTGCCAGCCGTCAGTGGTTCGTTAAAATCGCCCCGTTGGCAGATCCTGCGATTGCAGCTGTTAAGGATGGCAGTATTACCATTCTGCCTGAGCGCTTCAACAAGGTATATCTCAACTGGATGGAAAACATTCGTGACTGGTGCATTTCACGTCAGCTGTGGTGGGGGCATCGTATTCCGGTGTGGTATTGCGCCTGCGGCGAAACAATTGTGGCTGTGGACGAGCCTAAGACCTGCCCGAAATGCTCCTCTGAGCAGTTAAGGCAGGACCCCGACGTGCTGGACACGTGGTTTTCATCCGGATTGTGGACTCATTCCACGCTTGGCTGGCCCGATAATACCCCTGACTTACAGTATTTCTATCCCACAACAGTGATGGAAACGGCGTACGACATCCTCTTTTTCTGGGTGGCGCGCATGATTATGATGGGCATCGAGAACATGCAGCAGCCGCCTTTCCGCTACGTCTATCTGCATGGTCTTATTCGCGATGAAAAGGGCGAAAAGATGAGTAAGACCAAGGGCAATGCCATTGACCCGCTTGAGATGATGGATAAATATGGAACGGATGCGTTGCGCTTTGCCATTATAAGCGGCATCACACCAGGAAACGACAGCAAGCTTGCATCCACGAAGCTGGAAGCCGGGCGCAATTTTGCCAATAAACTGTGGAATGCCACGCGTTTTGTGCTGCATTATGCAGGTGGCAGCGCTGTTAGTACGGATATGAGTGCCGCTGTTTTGACAATTGAAGACCGCTGGATTATTTCGCGTCTTAATACTGTCATTGCGGATGCAAGCGGAATGATGCAGAGGTTTGAGTTTGGTGAAGCCCTGCGCGTGATTCATGACTTCCTTTGGGGTGAGTATTGTGACTGGTATATTGAACTTTCAAAAACGCGCTTTTCAGACCAGTCGGCCTCTTCGCCGCTTCCTGTGCTGGTGTATGTACTGGAAACCGCCCTGCGCTTGCTGCATCCGTACATGCCGTTTGTCACAGAGGAGTTGTGGCAGCATCTCAATAAAAAGTTTGGGCTTGGCTTGGGCGATTCAATAATGGTCGCACCTTACCCTGAAATTACGGGACAATCGCCGGATACTGCTGCCGAGGGCATTATTAATTCGCTGATTGAAATTGTACATACCGTGCGCAATACACGTGCCGAGTATGAGGTGGAGCAGGGGCGCTTAATTGATGTATCGGTTTATGCAGGTGAGAGAGCAGCATTACTGAAGCCGTATGCCGCGGCGCTTGAAACATTGGCTAAAGCCAGGATTGCTTTTGTTGAAAAGCGCGACGGCGAAGTGCCGCCTCAGTCGCTGGATATCGTGCTGCAAAGCTGTGAGCTCGTTATTCCTATGGAAAGCATGTTTGATTTGCGCGCTGAGGTGGAGCGCATTGCCAAGGAGATGGCGCAAGCCGCCTCAGAAATTGAGCGGCTAGAAGCGTTGCTGGGTGATGAGTCTTTCTGCGGCAAAGCACCAGCGGCAGTGGTGCAGAAGCAGCGTGAGAAGCTGAGCGCGACTTGTGAAAGATTGCAACGCTTAAAAGAGCATAACGAAAGATTAACAGCCTGACACATATGCGTTTATTGCTGTAACCAAGAAGCGACAGCGTAAGGATTGACAGATTTAACGGTACCTGTTAAATTATTTTGAGCCTATATATGACGAATGAGATATATAAAAAGCTGACGCAACTTCAATGGTTGTTGCACAAACAGCAAATGCGCCATTGGGCAGAAAACGGTCCGATGGCGGACACAACACGTGGGCAGGGGCGCATTCTTGCGGTGCTTAGGCTACGTGACGGCATTAGCACCAAGGACATGTTCTATTTGCTTGGTGTGCAGGTTTCATCGCTGAATGAGTTGCTCTCAAAACTGGAGAAAAACGGATACGTAACCCGTGAGCCGTCCGAGCAGGATAAACGCGTGATACTTGTGAGGCTGACAGACAAGGGAAAAAGCGAACAACCACCTCAACCTCTTGGCTTGGATGATATTTTCACCTGCTTATCGGATGAGGAGCAGGAGGATTTCGGGGAGTATCTCGATCGTGTCATCGCTGCTTTGCATGACAAATTTGGGGATGACGACGCCGAAATGCTGGAAAAATGCAAGAACTCAGGTCAATGTTTGGCAACAAGATGAATGCGCTCAGAGCCCGCTTTGGCGATAAACCGGGCGGGTTCAGGGCACACTTTGGGGATATGGAAAAGTTCTTTGAAGCTCACGGACGTGAGGGTTTTCACAAGCATCACGGCTTCCACGACCATGACCACGGAACAGACAAAGATTAAAAAGCGGAAGAGAGTACTAATATGAGCATGATAGAGGTCAATAACTTAGTTAAGCAATATAAGGGTGCCAAGTCTCCTTCGGTGGATGGCGTCAGCTTTTCGGTAGGTAAGGGCGAGTTTTTCGCATTTCTCGGACCTAATGGTGCCGGAAAAACCACTACCATCTCTATTCTTACCACTACGCTTTCCAAGACGTCGGGCGAGGTGAAAATTGCCGGGTTTGATATAGAAAAAGAGGCGCGTCAGGTTCGCGGGAAAATAGGAATCATTTTCCAAAATCCGAGTCTCGATACACAGCTTTCCGCAGAAGAAAACATCCGCTTTCATGCCTGCTTGTATGGAATGTGGGGCTATCGACCCAGCTTTAGACTTATGCCGGCCGCATATCGTGAGAGGGTGCGGGAACTTGCTGAAATCGTTGGCATACAGGATGCATTGTTCAAACCGGTCAAGAAGTTGTCCGGTGGCATGCAGCGAAAACTGGAGATTATCCGCAGCCTGATTCACACGCCGGACGTGCTGTTTCTTGATGAGCCGACTCAGGGGCTTGATGCGGCAAGCCGCCGCTCCTTGTGGGAGTATATAAACGATACGCGCAAGCGCTATGGCACAACGGTGTTTTTGACAACGCATTACATTGACGAGGCCGAAAATGTGGATAACGTATGCATTATTAACCGCGGCAAGATTGCGGCCTGTTCCTCTCCTGAGGAAATGAAAAAGAGCCTTTTGCGGCAGGAGTTGATTTTGGATGCGCAGGACAGGACGGCTTTGACGCATGAGCTTTCCGCGCTTGGACTTCCCTTTACAATGAATGGGCATGTAGTTGTTCCGTTTGTAGAGTCGGCGCAGTCTGTTATTGCGCGCCTGCAAACAAAACTTACTGTGCTGAAAATCCATGAGCCATCGCTTGAGGATGCATATGTCGAGTTTTTAAACACGCATGGAGGGGTAGAAGTATGAGAGAGGTTGCTTTGGAAAAGAAAAGAACACGGCTTTTCCGTGAAATAAATACCATAATCGCCGTTATGGCGCGGGAAATAACCGTATTCTTCAAATCACCCGCCACAATCATTATGAGTTTTGCCATGCCGCTTATGATGATGGGTATGATTGGCGGCAACCTGCTGCAGAATATGGCCGGCGGGATGGAGCTGGATTTTGGTCCGTTTATGCTGGTGGGAATGCTGGTCAATATGCTGTTCATGGTTATGGCGATGGGTATGACATCACTTGTTGATGACCATGAAACAGATTTCAACCAAGAAATGCTGGTTGCGCCGGTATCGCGTTATTCGTTGGTCATCGGAAAAATTCTCGGTGCCGGGTTTGCTGCCGTTGTGAGCATGATAGGCACACTGATTGTTGGGTTATTTATGGGCATTACGCTGCCACTCGGCAAACTGCTGTTAATTCTCGCGCTATCTCCCTTGATGTGCCTGTCCGGTGGAGCACTGGCTATGATTATTATTGGTCTGATTAAGAGCAGAAAAATAGCAAATTATGCCGTAATGCTAATTACTATGCCACAGATGTTCCTGTCAGGTGCGATTATTCCCATCAACAATTCCAGCGGTGTACTTATGGTGTTAAGCCGTCTTTTGCCTATGACTTACTGCATTGATCTAACGCGTGCCGTGCTGGATCCCAACTCGCCTGAGATTATGTTCAATCCTGTTGTGAATTTTGGCGCTATTGTGGTTTTGACGATAGTCTGCCTTGTTGTGGGCACGTTCTTTTTCGCGCAGTCAGAAAAGAATAGGTAGTGTCGGAAATGCTGGCTGGTGGTTGGTATTTCCGGAAAATCCAACGCTTGGTGAAAAAGTGTTCCTAAGAGGATAATTGGCTAAAACATACCAATTATCCTCTTAATTCTAACCTTTTGAGCATCAGTTAATTCGTGGGTTCTTGCCTCCAGCGCATTAATAAACGCCTCTTTATTGCCGGAATCGATACATATTCCCGTTTTCCGCAGATAATTTTTGCACATCTATGCCTGCGTTGAGATTGGGTTTGTCGATTTTTTACCTGACTATTTCTGTAGTGTTTTCCAGACCAAGGCTGATGTCTTGGCCTTACGTCC
>WQXK01000042.1 GCA_009784845.1 Dehalococcoidia bacterium
AAAAATGCCTCCAGCTTGTATTGATGTGGATATTACAGCGGATTTTGCTAATGAATAAAAGAGGGATATTTATGAAAATGATGGGCACGATGAGGCTTCTGAAAACATTCCGGAGCATTTATTGTGGCGCAAATCTCGGCTGTTGTGCCATTGTATGAGGTTTAAAAATGTTTTGCGCTTAGCCGCCCTGATGTCCCTCAAAGATGAAAGTAATCGGCTTGTCCGCAAAACTCATTTTGCCATATCCTTCGAATTCAATTTGGT
The DNA here is from genome assembly GCA_009784845.1 of Dehalococcoidia bacterium. The sequence continues at coordinate 265 of WQXK01000042.1, forward strand.
AAATTCTCAGGATGCATCTGTATGCCACCACGTCGCTGTCACACTCTAAGTCGTAATTCCATGCATGAGATGGTCCCAGCGTAAAAGAATACAGCTGGCTTTGGTTGGCTTTTAGCACCGGCATTGGGTACAGGTCTGTACCCGCTCCATTGGTAGTTTTAGCCGTCATCAACAAGTCTTGAGACGTGCTCATCTTCCCTGAAGAGTTCAAGCCAGACATTTTCCCCGCTGAATTGGTGCTGATATTCCTCATCAAGGCTTTTGTAAGTATGCCCGTCAAATGACCTGTAGCGCTCAAGCCAGACGTTAATATCCTTTATGCTCTTGTTGGTATCATTTTGAAATGTTATATCAATGATGCCCTTATTGTCTGCCCAGCGAATAACAGCGCTGGCACCTACGGGGTAGTCCCCTTCATAAACAGGAGCGCTTCTGTCGCAGGACTCAAGACATGAAGAATTGCCCATGAGGAGGACGGTACAAAAAAGAGGGAATAATACTTTTTTAGCAATAGTCATAGACTTTATTCTCCATGATAATAGTGAAAGTAGCTGGTCTTTCATGCCCACATATTATCTTGCCTGCTGCTGGTCTTTGCCGTTGACGAAAACATGCCGACAGCACTATTTTAGATGAGGCGAACCATGTTGGCAAATTCGTTTGCGGCTCATATCTTATCTTGAATCAAAAAAGTAATATTCTTATGCAACAATAGTGCGACACAAACGTCGGCGCATGATCTAAGGCATGCTTTGCAGCGGCGGATGCATTGATAGGTGTATCACTGGACTAAATTGCAAAAAACATTTGCTTTGCGTCAAGGTTTGTCTTGAAAAAGTAGGAGCGCTTCAGTAAAATGTGTCGCAATTAAATGTAATTAGTTTTTGGGATGGAAAGATAATGACGAGCGGAAGGTTTTTTTCAGTTAACGATTTTGCGAGATTTTCACGTACAACAAGTCACACATTGCGTTATTATGACAAAATCGGGCTTTTATCCCCTGTTTCGCGTGGAGAGAATAATTATCGCTACTACCATAGTGGGCAAATAGCCAGGGTTAATCTAATTCGTACGTTTCAGGCGCTTGGTCTGACTTTGGATGAAATTAACGGCTTAAAAGATAACCTAACACCTGAATCAATCGACGACTTTTTTACATGCCAAATCGAGAAAATTGACACAAAAACAAACGAGTGGGTTCGCGCAAGGAAGCTCTTATTTACGCTTCAAAAGTCTATCCGCTCAGTGATGGACGTAAACGAAAATGAAATTACGATACAGTTCATGCCGGCTGAGGCGATAATTTTCGGCGAACTAAATGACTACAGCCGCAAAAGAAATGATTATGATGCCCTATTCAGTTTTTACAATACAATGAGCAAAAAGTATCCCGACATGGATATGAATTACCCTGTTTGGGGAGAGTTTACCCAGGAGCGCATTAAACACAAGGATTGGGTCTGGCCGGATCGGTTTTATTTTTACAATCCGGAAGGGCATGACCGAAGACCTGCTGCGCTGTATGCCATCGGTTATACGCGCGGTGGATACGGGCAAAGTGATGAGCTTTATAGGCGAATGCTGGACTACATTGCTGAGAATGGTTTTGAAATATGCGGCAATGCCTATGAAGAATACCCATTCAACGAGGTTTGCATTGCCGAGGACAACAATTACCTGATGCGTGTCATGATTACGGTGTGCGAAAAATCGGGCAAGACGCGCTCTAAATAAGGTTGTGCGTGCCGTTTTTTTTGATGCTATGGAAACAGTAGCCGCGTAGCATCTGTGTTCGCATTCGCCAAAACAACCAAATGCCTCTGTGGGCAAGGACTCATAATAGGGGTTACACAAAGCATTTTCATTTCCCCTTTCTGCATATAATAGATACTATTATATGCAGATATACGACCTCATCTGCTTGGTGTTCTGCATATTAAGTGGTAAAATATATGCAGAACCGATGGGAGGGGATTTGTTTTGAAGCACTTTGATTATTCTTTTTTGGAAAGCGGCATGCTTCCCGCAGGGCTTGTCAATGTAGTGGGTGCTATCTCCGAATTGCGAGAGCGTGAAAGTCTGCTTAAAGATAATTATCCCGATGTTTTTACCCGGCTTGAAAGCATAGCGAAGGTGCAGTCCGTCAAGGGGTCGAACGCCATTGAGGGAATCGTTACGAGCGAACAGCGTATAAACGAAATCGTCAACCAAAACAGCGCGCCGCTTAATCACAATGAAGCAGAAATCGCAGGATACCGCGACGCCCTCAATTTAATCCATCAGAGTTTTGGCGATATTGATATTCGTGAGCGTGATATATTGCGATTACATGAAATCATGCTATCCTACGCTCCTATTAGCGGCGGCGCATATAAACAAAGCGATAATGTCATCATGGAGGTGGATGCGGTAGGTTCACGGAAGGTACGGTTTGCACCAACTCCCGCAAATGAGACTGCTTTTGCTATGGAGCAGTTAGTCCTAGCTTTTATGGACGCAAGGAGCAACTACAATGTAAATCAGCTTCTTCTGATACCATGCTTTGTCCTCGACTTTCTCTGCATCCATCCGTTTGCAGACGGCAACGGCAGAATGAGCCGTTTACTTTCTTTTCTTTTACTCTTTAAAAATGGGTTTGACGCAGGGAAATATATTTCTTTTGAGGAACATATTAACAAGGGCAAAGGGGATTACTACGAAGCCCTGCGCTTGTCGTCTGAAGGCTGGCATGAAAACACCAACAGCTATTTCCCGTTCATAGAGAATTTCGTTACCACTTTGCTTTATTGTTATAGAGAGCTCGATAAGAGGTTCGCCGTAGTTCACGCCAAAAAAGTGAATAAACGCGAACGTGTGGAAGCAACTGTGCTGAACAGCCTTTTACCAATATCCAAACAGGAAACATGCTATGTTTTACCCGATGTCAGCCCCACGACTGTAGAAGCCGCTCTCGCTGCGATGCTCAAAAACGGCATAGCGGAAAAGGTTGGGATAGGAAAGAATACGAAGTATATTAAAAGACGCTTATTAAGGAATGCTCCACAATCGATAGACTAGGACGAGCCATTTTAAGTCGCTATTTTGCTTTGTCGCCAATAGTTGTTTTTGCTGTAGGTTATTTTTGCTGCCTAATAATTTCATGGATATGCTCCCCTCAATGGGCCGAAGCAATATGGATGACATTCTTCATATTCGTTATACTGGGGGTACCATCGGTAGTATTTACAGGGTTTCATCAGTCCTAGGCATATTTGGTTGGCGAAGCAAAAAGAGGTGGTTCGCATACGCAGGTAGTTTTATCGCAGCTATTGAATTAGTTGTGGCTGTCACAGCAATCGTGAGGTCGCGATAATTCACCGCTGAGTTCTCAAAACACAACCTCAATTCGCGCACAGGCTCAGATACATATTGGACTCATATGGCGCGGCAAAAAAGTCTGCTTTAGGTTATAATCATGCCACAAGATCATTAGCAAATTTCAAGGAGAAGCAAATGCGTGCCGTTATTACTGTTATTGGAAACGACAGAGTTGGTATCATTGCCGGCGTCAGTGCCGTATTAACCGAGTTCAATGTGAATATTCTTGACATAACGCAAACAACCATGCAGGAGTTTTTCACTATGATAATGATGGTGGATATAAGCAAGGCAAACACAAGCTTTGAGAAAATCTCCGAGGGCTTGGATGCCAAGGGCAATGAGATGGGCTTGAAAATTCGCATACAGCACGAGGAAATATTCAAGTCCATGCATCGCATTTAACGGAGGCAGAACGTGATAGAACCGTATGAGGTGGTTGAAACTATTCGTATGATATCCAGCGAAAACCTGGATATTCGCACTATTACAATGGGTATTTCTTTAAGGGATTGTGCCAGCCCTGATATGGATACCCTTTGCGCGCGTATCTACGACAAAATAACGCGCCTTGCGCGCGATTTGGTGCAAACCGGTGAGTCCATTGAGCGTGAGTACGGCATTCCTATTATAAATAAGCGTATCGCCGTAACTCCCATCTCGTTGGTGGCTGAAAGCAGCACGGGGGACTGTGTGAAGGTGGCATATGCTCTGGAGCGCGCAGCCAAAGAGTTGGGCGTAAATTTCATCGGTGGATACACCGCACTGGTGCATAAGGGTTATACCGGCGGCGACAGGCGCCTAATCGGCTCCATTCCTGAGGCGCTGGCATCAACAGAGAGGGTCTGCTCATCGGTAAACGTGGCAACTACTAAGGCTGGCATCAATATGGATGCCGTAGCCCATATGGGGCGCATCATCAAGCAGGCGGCGCAGCTTTCTGCCGGGCGCGACAGCATTGCCTGCACCAAGCTGGTGGTGTTTGCTAATGCCTTGGAGGACAATCCATTCATGGCAGGGGCATTCCACGGCGTGGGCGAGCCTGAATGCGTAATTAACGTGGGCATAAGCGGGCCGGGCGTGATGCATAATGCTTTGCAGAAGCTTGGCGCAGAGGCTAACTTTAGCGACGTGGCCGAACTGATTAAGAAAACGGCTTTTAAGATTACACGTATGGGACAGCTGGTGGCGACTGAGGCAGCCAAGCGTCTTAATGTTCCATTCGGTGTGGTGGATCTGTCTTTGGCACCAACTCCGGCTGTAGGTGACAGCGTGGCACTAATATTGCAGGAACTGGGTCTTGAAAAGTGCGGGGCGCATGGCAGCACTGCGGCTTTAGCCCTGCTGAATGACGCTGTGAAAAAAGGCGGAGTAATGGCCTCATCACATGTCGGCGGACTGTCTGGTGCTTTCATCCCAGTGAGTGAGGATGCCGGTATGATTGATGCCGTAAAGAGCGGTGCGCTGTCGCTGGAAAAACTGGAGGCTTTGACATGTGTTTGCTCCGTGGGACTTGATATGATTGCCGTGCCGGGCGATACGCCGGACTATACCATCTCGGCCATTATCGCCGATGAGGCGGCAATCGGTGTGGTCAACAACAAGACGACCGCTGTGCGCATAATCCCTGTCTTTGGCAAAAATGCAGGTGACAGTGTGGAGTTTGGTGGATTGCTTGGCGGCGGTGTCATCATGCCGGTGAATAGCTTTTCCTCACGTGCTTTTGTTGAGCGCGGCGGGCGCATACCGGCTCCCATCAACAGCCTGCGCAATTAAGCTGTGCTTTTGAATGATAATGGGAGGCATATTCGCCTCCCATTTTTGTAACCAACAGGGTTAAGTATTCTCAGGCGGCAATAGCGGTCTGTTTCTATGCCTGAACAGCAAAATCTCCTCTGCGCATGGGACGAACATCGCAAGGATGAGGTAGTACACAGGTTTTTGCCCTTTGCTATACTGGGGAAAGATTTTGTGAAGCGCAAGATACTTGAACAAATACAGGAATATTTGTGCCACAAGAATTATAGCGGCAAATATCAAAACCGAAATTAGCAAAATTGGAAAGACGGAAAATAACTCCTCTGCCGTAGGGTCATCACCTAATGATATGATTTTGAGCATAGTTGGTACAAGCGCGATGAGATAGCCAACGGCGACAGGCGCGCCAGTTCGGGCAATACTGCTCAACCAGCCTCCAGAATGCCGGCGAATGGTTCATTTCACGCAGGTGGCATAACTCATGTATTACCACGTATTCAATGATTTCATGAGGGAGCATAACCAGCTTCCAGTTTAGGTTGAGCGCACCGCGCGGAGAACAGCTTCCCCAG
>WQXK01000043.1 GCA_009784845.1 Dehalococcoidia bacterium
CTTCTTGCCGCGAGGCTGGCTATATAGGTTTGCCAGAGAACGAGTAAATGAAGCTTATTCATTTTGCCGATCTGCATCTGGGTGTGGAAACGTACGGGAGCATCAGTTCCGAAAGCGGCGTTTCTTCACGGCTGAATGACTTCTTACTTTCCTTTGATGTCATGGTGGATTTCGCCGTGCAGGAAAAAGTGGATTTGGTGTTGTTCTGCGGGGATGCCTACAAAAGCCGTTCCCCGTCACAAACGCAGCAGCGTGAGTTCGCCCGGCGCATCAAGCGACTGTCCGATGCCGGTGTGGCCGTGCTTCTGCTTGCCGGAAATCATGACATGCCCAATACGGCAGAACGCGCCACAACCACAGAAATATTTGATACGCTGGGAATTCCGGGCGTTTATGTGGCTAATAAGCCGCAGTTGTGCCGCATACCGACCGCATCCGGTGACATACAAGTCGTCGCTATACCTTGGCTCAGGCGCTCCGCCGTGGCGGCGCGTGAGGATATGCGCGGGCTGGATTTTGCTCAAATCAACGAGAAAATGTCGCAAATTCTCACCGGTATAATCGATGACCTTGCCGCAAAACTTGCACCAAACGTCCCTGCCGTGCTGGCAACGCATGCTTGGGTACAGGGGGCAAGCACAAGTTCCGAAAGCAATATGAGCATAGGGGGCGAGCACACACTGCTTGTAAGTTCAATTGCCCGTCCTATTTTTGATTATGTGGCGCTGGGGCATATACATCGGCATCAGGTGCTGAATGAGTTTCCGCCAGTTGTTTATAGCGGCTCGCTTGAGCGTCTTGATTTCGGCGACGAAAAGGATGAAAAGGGATTTTACCTTGTTGAAATAAGCGCTCATGCTCAAAAACGCGACACCACCTTTGCCTTCCACAGCGTCTCAGGGCGGCGTTTTGTCACCATCAAGGCCGGTATTTCAGCGGATGACCTCGCGCCCACCGAAAATGTGCTGCAGATACTGCAAAACGCAGCCGATGATATAAACGGCAATATTGTGCGTTTGGAACTTACCATGCCGCAAGAGTGTCTCGGGCGCGTAGATGAGCCAAGGCTGCGCCAGATAGTACAGTCTCAGCTTAAGGCATCTTATTTCGACATCTCACGCAACGTAATTCGCGAGGCCAGACCCAGACTGGGAGGGGCGACAGCCGAGGCACTCACGCCGCTTCAGGCGCTGGAAACATATCTGCGGCTTAAAGGTGATAACTACACCCCTGCCACCGCCGCAAAGCTGGCGCAGTTGGGTCAGGAAATTATCACGCAGGTCGAGGTGGAGTAGCACTGTGCCTTTTGAAGTTGTTCTTCAAAAACAAATTTGTTCTATAATAGTATTATAAAAGCAGGAGCAGTTTTGTTATATGCCATCGCTACCTTTGTTTGAAAACCGTTATGACGCAGGTGTGAAGCTGGCGGCGAAACTTGAGGAGCACCAAAGTTCGTCGGTTATTGTGCTGGCTATACCTAACGGCGGAGTTCCTGTGGCATCGTCGCTTGCCTTAACGCTTGATGCCGAAATGGATATAGTGGTGTCGCGCAAACTGCCGATACCACTGTTGCCCGGCGGCGGATTCGGTGCGGTGGCAGATGACGGTACAACCATCTTTAACGAAGAGGTGCTGCAGGCCATTAAGCTGGATGAGCATCAAATAAACTATCAGGTAAATAGGGTGCGCGCTGATATTCGTCAGCGCTCACTGCTATACCGCAACAATCGCCCGCTTGCTCTCGTCAAAGGCAGGACGGCAATCATCGTAGACGATGGTCTTGCCTCGGGATATACCATGCTGGCTGCCGTGGAGTCAGTGCGCCGGCGTCAGCCGGCACGTGTCATTGTAGCCATTCCGGCGGCATCTGAAAAGGCCGTATCCGCAGTTAAAAAGGCTGCCGATCGTGTGGTGGCGGTGGAGGTTGTGGATGTTCCCAAGTTCTATATAGCGGACTATTTCCGCTACTGGAATGACTTGTCGGACGACGAGGGGCTGCGCTGCTTTAAGGATTATCAACTTCGTCGCCGCGAAATGCAGATGCCCCCAATATCACCTACGTCCGGCGTTTCCAACCCGCGTCTCAAAAGAGGATTGGGCTAAGCACCGTGGTGAATAAGACCCTTTATATCGCTGTGGCGTCTTGGTTTGTGGCACAGACGCTCAAAGTGCTGGGTTGCCTAATCAAAGAGAGGCGACTCGACATGCGTTTTTTCGTTCGTCCCGGCGGCATGCCCAGTTCGCATAGCGCGCTGGTGACAGGGCTGGGGGTATCAGTTGGATTCCTGTGCGGGTTTTCCTCGGTTGAGTTTGCCATTTCCGCTGTCTTCGCCGCTATAGTTATGTATGATGCCGCCGGCGTGCGCCTTTCGGTAAGTCGGCAGTCTGTGGTACTGAACCGTATATTGCAGGAGTTGCGCGAGCGCCGTCCACAGGATATACCGCGTGACGTACGGGAACTTATTGGGCATACACCTTTTCAGGTGTTTGCCGGGGCAATACTGGGTGGCGGCGTGGCTGTTGCCTGGCTTTTGATTACCGGCGACATCAGCTTTTCTTAATCAGGCGCATATCTGCCGGGAAACTCAAGCCGCGCCTGTTGCGTATGCTTTTTTATGAAAGCTTCCTTTGCGTCGGTATAGCCGTCTCTGTCATGCGTAAATTGTTCCTTCAGGCGAAGTTTGAGTCGTTCGTACTCTCTAGCAACGTCTTTGTGCAAAGCCAGATAATCCCGGAAGTATAACTCATCCCAGTCGGCGCTGTGGCGCACATGGATATGTACTGCCTGCTCCTCAAACCCGCGGGGCGTATAGCCCTTGATATACATCACGATGTCATCCTTGGGATTGTTCACTACGTAGCCGGCATCCAGCAGTTTCTCGGTGATGGGCTGAAGATCAGTGGTATCAGAAATTTCAAGCAAAATATCAATCGTCGGCTTTGCCGTCAAGCCGGCAACAGCGGTGCTTCCGATATGGCTTATTCTTACAACGCAACTCCCGAAGACTTCCCGCAGAAAAAGGCTTTCTGCTGCGTAATACTCTTTCCATCGGGGATTATGCGCCTCAAGAATAATCGGAAACAACTCGGCGCGTTTGGCATCCGAAATATTAGACCAGTCTTCCCGCGTCATAATGCATTTAACCTCAAACAGTCGATTCTAGCTTGCTCTCGGTCTTTGAGGCACGCGCATATTTGCCTGCGCTGCTTTTTGCCAGCGCGAAACTCTCGTCTATCCGCTGAAATATTTCCTCATCTGCAACCGAGCCGTCAAGACAAATTGTAATCCAGTGTTTTTTATTCATGTGATAACCCGGGAAATAGCTTTTCCCGTCGACCAAAGCGTCTATATCCTCAGGTTTGGCTCTAAGATCAATGATATCAACAGTGCCATCTGCATTCAATCCCAGTTTTCTCTTTTGTATGACCAATAGCGCTGCATACCATTTCGCATTGTCCTGCCGCCTGAAGATGGCGTTCTGAGGGGTTCGTTTCCAAAGAAATTGAGGTTCGTCGCGATATTTTTCACGTACGTGGCGAATAATTTGTTTGGCGCATTTACTCTTGAAAACATCCGGCTCAAAGCAGTCATTGGCAATCGCGGCGAGTACTTGCTCATACTCCTCCCTCACCTTTCCGACAAATGCACCCGATGCACCGGGAACGCGGTGGAGAACGTAGCGTTCTTTTAATGAAATATCACTTACCTCAGCAGATACCTTTGCGTCATTTGTAATAGTGACCCTCATTTCAAGCTGTCCGTCAGCCAAATGTGTGGCGTAGATATAGCCTTTTTCGCTCTTGCAAAATCCAAAGGAAAGTAAGCGGCAGGTAACAGCTTTCCGGTTTATCAGCAAATCATCTATATCGGACATATTAGCCTGCTTAAGCGGGATGTATGAAGCAACAGTCGGTTTCTTTGTGTCTGTACCACGCGCAGTAATCATAGGATTGGATTATACACATTTGTGCCTAAAGGATTAGCATTGTATCGCCGAAGGAGTAAAAGCGGTATTTTTGCTCTACTGCCTCGGCATATGCACGCTTGATTAAATCCGCATCGGCAAAGGCATTTACCAGCATAAGCAGTGTGGATTTTGGCAGATGAAAATTTGTTTGCATCACGTCTGTTAGGCGGAACTTATAACCTGGCAGAATAAGCAGGTCAACCCAGCCGGCAAATGCATCAAGCGGGGCATTAACACTTTTGCCTGCCGCATGCTCCAAAATACGCACGGATGTGGTTCCGACACATATTATGCGCCTGTTTTCCAGCCGTGCGCGGGTAATCCTCTGTGCTACATGCTCTGAGACAATGCCGTACTCCTGATGTATGTGGTGTTGCGTTGGGTCATCTGCCGTCACGGGGCGGAAGGTATCAAGCCCGATGTGCAGCGTTGTTTCCAGAGTCTCCACGCCCATATCGCGCAGGTCCTGAAGCAGTTCTGTTGTGAAATGCAGCCCGGCTGTCGGGGCTGCTACGGAACCTGAGTCGTGGGCATACACTGTCTGATAGCGCTCACTATCGCTTAGCGGTGCGTGTATATATGGCGGCAGTGGAATTTTGCCCAGTGCACTCAGGCGGCTTTCATCGGAGAAGTCCACCTCACGAATGCCGTCATCCAATATGGCGGTGATTTCGGCTGTAACAGGTGTGTCCTCAGCGCTGCCAAGGATAACTGTCGTGCCTACAGGTAAACGCTTACCCGGTTTTACAAGTGCCTCCCAAGCCTTATTTACAGCAGAGCGGCGCAAAAGCAAAATTTCCACTGCGGCTCCGGTATCAGCTTTTCTGCCGAATAAACGCGCCGGAATGACGCGGGAATTGTTCATGACAAGCACGTCGCCGCGGCGTAAAAACTGCGTTATGTCGCGAAAGGTTTTATGCTGGATACTGTTGTTGGTGCGGTCTACAACCATTAAGCGCGAGGCATCGCGCTGCTCAATGGGCGTTTGAGCAATTAACTCAGGCGGCAGATTATAGTCAAAATCGCTGGTTTTCATATGTGCAAGTATATCGTTCGCAAAGAAAATGGGCAAAAAAAGTACCGGAGAGGTTTGACTCTCATCCAGTACTTTAGACTTGTGCCGCGACTATTGGTTAAAACACATACTCAAAACCATATGCGTCTGTTGCAATTATGTAAACTTCACCATTTGGACCATACCAGCCGTCTGAGTTAATTGGCATGGTCGGAACAGTAAGAGGAGAGTTATTTGATTGTGCATCTTCGTAAGAAAATCTGGTTGGCTCCCCGTAATCAAGCGATTGGACGCCATCTTTTGATGTCAGTTTATTCATGAGATCAACAATTTCCAGCACCTCACCATTGTGCGTAACGTACATTTTGCATGATATGAATTTTAGCTTATCGTTTGTGCCAAAGTAATTTGACAAATACGGCTGTATGACGAGAACAGTTTCCCGCGAATTATGAGTATTTTCTTTGAAAAGGATAGGATTGTTTGACTTTATACGACTATACAAATCCCTACTTGGGAAACATTCCATGATTTTCCCGTTGGATATCTTGTCAGTTCCCATTCTGTAGCTTACGGAGTAAACGTATTGCGCCTCCCATTCATTCTTGCTATATGACATGTTCTCAAACTTTAAGGCAATGCTGGCTTCAAATGCGCCGTTGTTATATGTTGCGCTGGCAGTTTGAGAATCTCCATTCCTTGTTGCTGTGCTGCCCCCAAACTTTGGTCCAATTTCAAAGTTAGTCCGTACCATGATTAAGCAACCACTCCAGCCAACTTCTTCTCATCTGACACCAGTATAACATTCCAAACA
>WQXK01000044.1 GCA_009784845.1 Dehalococcoidia bacterium
ATCATTAAGTCATCGACTTTATATGCACCCGTGCTGCATCCCGACAGAGGGAAAAGGAAAGAGGAAAGTATCAAAATTACTCCGAGTATTGCTGTAAGCTTTTTCATAATATTTGTTGCCTCCGAATTTCCGTCAATTTAAATATAACATGCTTTTTCAAATTTGGGAATAATCAGCAATAGCTGTTTCAAAGACATCATTATTGGCGCCGAAGGAGCATGATTTTACAAAAAATAAAGTATACTGAGTAAAATGTAAAGTATACTGAGTAAATTGTATTGTAGAGGTGGTTATGCTTATAAGAAACGAGGTTTCGCAATTTATGGACGGGCTTAATTGCCGCACCGCTTAACTCAAATTATTGCCGGTCCACGTCAACTCGGTAAGTCCGCTGTTTGTTACCAACACCCTTGAGAAACACCTCTCAAAACAGCATTTTGTAAGCGCAGAGGACCGGAATTTTATTTCGACATTTTTGTAGCTTATAATATGAGATAATTGCATTGTAAATGTTTTAAAATCATTCGGATTATGGAGTGGAAATGTCAGAAATAAGAGATCGTTTGCTGGGTGAAAAGCGTCGCATTAGCGATGATATGGTGCGTCTTTGACATCACCTCTGTAGAAAAAGAAATAGCTGAGCTGGAGCAGGCAATAGTCGCACCTGCTTTTTGGGATGACGCGAGTGCTGCGCAGGGTACAATGCGCCAGCTGGCAGAACTGAAAAAGAAGGCCAGACAGTGGCGCGCCATTGAGCAAAAAGCGGTCGAGTTGGAGGAGTTGCTGCTTTTGGATGAGGAGACTCCTGGCTCGGGTATTGAAGCTGAGATTTTAGATGAGTTAGCCCTGCTGGTTGCGGCGTTGGACGATATGGAGTTTAAGCTTGCCTTTGTCTCGCCGTACGACGTGCGCAATGCCATTTTGGCCATTCATGCGGGTGCTGGTGGGGTTGATAGTCAGGATTGGGTATCTCTGCTTTTACGCATGTATTTGGCTTGGGCCGAAAAGCACGGATACAAGGCCGAAATACTGGAGAAATCACCCGGTGAGGAGGCTGGCATAAAGAGCGTTACACTTGAGATTACCGGTGATTATGTTTACGGGTACCTCAAAGGCGAGCACGGCGTGCATCGCCTGATTCGCATTTCGCCTTTTGACTCGGATCATGCGCGGCATACGTCATTTGCCTTAGCCGAGGTTATGCCTGAGGTTGAGGGCAATACAGACATTGAAATCAGACCTGATGACATCCGCGTTGAGGCGTATCGCTCGAGTGGCCCCGGAGGACAAAACGTGCAAAAGGTATCCAGTGCCGTGCGCATCGTGCATATTCCAAGCGGGATTGTGGTCACCAGCCAGTCGGAGCGCTCGCAGCACCAAAACAAAGAAATTGCCATGCGTATTCTTAAAGCGCGTCTGTTTAAGATTGAGTTGGCCAAACGCGACGAGGAGTGTGCCCGCCTAAAAGGCAAGCACATTTCGGCCGAGTGGGGCAATCAGATACGCAGCTATACGCTGCACCCTTATCATTTGGTGAAAGACCATCGGACCGATTTTGAAAGCGGAAATACTGATGCCATTCTCGGTGGGGAAATTGATGCTTTTATCAATGCCTACCTGAGATTCGTGATGGAGTAAGACGATGCTAAAGAAAATAACGTTACTGACAGTAGTATTAGCTCTGATGCTGAGCTTGGTGCCCGTGGCGGGTGCCGGCTATGCGCCGCCTACGACGGACGCTTGGAGGACTCAGAGTGACATATCATCCATCAGCGTTGTCTCCAGCGAGGCCACGCCGCAATTTCCCAACGTGATTGTTTTTGAGTTGCAGGCAAGCAGTGCAACTCCAATTGTGGATGCAAGACTGCATTTCAGCGTGGAGCGCGACAGTTTTGTTCGTGTTGTAACAGAGGAAAAGCTTAGCTTTGCGCACTCTACAAGCATTAGCGCATCTTATCTGTGGGACATGCGTTATACCGGAAGCCTGCCGACCGGGACAATAGTGGATTATTGGTGGACTGTTACCAACTCTGCAGGGGAAAAACTTACCACGGCACAGCAAAAGGTCAGTTTCAGCGACGCCCGTTTTACGTGGAAGAGCCTGCAGCGCGATAAAATCACGCTTTACTGGTACAGCGGCACTGACTCATTTGCGCAGGGGTTGCTCGATACATCAATTCAGGGTCTTGCCGGTCTTGAGGCCGACACAGGGGCTGTCCTAAGCCGCCCTGTATCCATCTATATCTATGCCACTACAGACGATATGCTAGGTGGCATGCTTTTTGCGCAGGAATGGATGGGAGGAGGCGCTTTTCCGAACTACAGCACCATTATCATAGGTATTAACATTTTTAACCTGGCATGGGGCGAGCGCTCACTTGTGCATGAGCTTACGCATATAGTGAACCATCAGATGACAAACAATCCGTATAATTACATACCTGTTTGGCTTGATGAAGGGCTGGCAATGTATGCTGAAGGCCCGCTTGATGCAAGCTATCAAAACATGCTCATCTCGGCACTGGCAAGCGGCAAACTATTAAGCGTGCGAAGTATGGCAAGCCCGTTTTCTACCGACCCGGACACGGCGCGTCAGGAGTATGCCCAAAGCTACAGCCTGGTCGATTTTCTAATTTCGCAATACGGCAGGGCAAAAATGACACAACTACTGGATACATTCCGTCAGGGTAGCGCATATGATGCGGCACTGCAGGCGGTTTACGGCTTTGATATGGACGGGCTGCAGCAGGAGTGGCTCGCTTTCGCCATGCAAAAGTACGCTCCGCCTACAACAAGCGGGGTGACGTCATGAAGAAATTAATTCGTATAATCCTTACTGTTACTTGTTTGTTCGTGCTGGCAAGCTCAGGGCTGCAGAGTGCCTGCAGCTGGCGCAGCAGCGCCGGTGGCGCAGGAACGCTTAATCTGTATGGGCAGGACCCCCTGACGCTGGACCCGGCCTTGGCGGGCGACTCAACCTCAAACGGGTATGTCATGCAGATTTTCAGCGGTTTGGTACGTCTGAACGACAACCTTGAGCCTGTACCGGATATAGCAACCGGCTGGAAGGTAAGTCAGGACGGGTTGACTTATACCTTTTCACTACGCAGCGACGTGGTTTTCCACAGTGGCAAAAAAGTGACAGCCGAAACATTCAAGTATGCCTGGGAGCGCGCCTGCGCGCCATCAACAGCCTCGCAGACGGCGGAAACCTATCTGGGTGATATCGCCGGTGCCGAGGATATGCTTTCGGGCTCATCCGGCAGTTTAAGCGGAGTGTGGGTTGTGGATGCTCATACGCTTGAGGTGAAGTTGAGCGCACCCAGCGCCGCATTTTTGTCAAAACTGACCTATCCGACGGCTTTTGCCGTTGAGAAAAGCAACGTGGAAAAAGGTGCCTACTGGTGGGATGCACCCGACGGCACGGGACCGTTTAAGCTTGCCTTTTGGACAAAAAGCAGGCAATTGGTGCTGGAGCGCAACGCATCGTTTTACGGCAACAAAGCCAAGCTGGACAAGGTGGTATACAAACTCTTAGCCGGTATACCCATGAACTTATATGAGTCGGGTGAAATCGATGTAGCCGACGTGTCACTTTCATACTACGACCGCGTGACAGATCCCGCTGGCAGCTTTTCAACGCAGCTGGTAATTACGCCGTCTCTCAGCCTGTACTACCTTGGGTTTAACGTTGAAGAGGCACCATTCGATGACCCGGCGATTCGCTTAGCTTTTTCCATGGCGGTGGATAAGAACAAAATTGCCAATCTAATGTTCCGCGACGTAATAACGCCGGCAGGAGGTATTTTGCCACCGGGCATGCCGGGATATAACACGGCACTGGAAACGACGCCTTACAACGTGGCGCAAGCCAAAGCCCTAATCGCACAGTCAAAATATGGCTCAGCAGCAAACCTGCCAAAGATTGTGACAACGGCAAGCGGGTATGGAGGAGCGATTTCGGGAGATCTGGAGGCAATTGTTTATGAGTGGGGAAAGGCTTTCGGCATTGAAATTGAAGTGCGCCAGCTTGACCCGCAGGTATTCAACTATGAGCTAAAACAAGAAAAAGACAATATGTATTTATGGGGCTGGATTGCGGACTACGCCAACCCGCAGAATTTTTTGGAGGTTCTCTTCCGCAGCGATACTTCACATAATGTTGGAGGCTATAGCAATGCCCAAGTGGATGCGTTGCTGGCGCAGGCGGCGACTGAAACCTATATTAATACTAGCTTGAGGCTATATCAGCAGGCGGAGAAGCTTTTGATTGATGACGCGGCCTGCATACCGCTGTGGACAAGCCAAAATATGTATCTTGTGCAGAGTTACGTTAAAGATTATCGCATGAATGCGCTGGGAATAGTGGCGCTGAATGAGGTTTATATAGAAAAGTAGCCTGCCTTTAGGAAATGGAGGAGCAATACTCAACTGTCAAAAGCGATTCTGACAATCGTATTCCATTTGAACCGAGCCATTGAGTTAAAAAGTTTGTGTAGTTCGTTTATAATAATCGTTCTGCAAGATTGTTACGAAGCTTCCCGTTAGATGTTTAATAATCCTTAAAAATTGCTGGAGTGTGTAAACATTGGTATTTTTGTACGGTGGCTATGTAACTATATACCATCGACTAGCTAGTATGGTACATTATAGCGTTATCAGATAGCATGAAATGTTGAGGATAATGGAAAATGACTGAAGCAGTTCTAGTAGCTATATGCGTTGGGGGCGTTGCTCTTATTTCCCAAATAATTACGAGCTGGTTACAGCCAAAATTTAAAAGTGCTATTGAGCGTAAAACACTTCGGCAGAAAGAAATCCGCTCTTGTTTCAGCACTTTGTTTGGGTTGATTGGTACAAAGGCATCGTTGTTTGATGCCTATGACTATTCTAGAGATGAATATGTTGGCGCGGCTGTTACGCTCAGAGCTTTAAGTGACTGGCGTGTAAGATTTAACTCGATAGTCTGGGAAGTAAAAACATACATTTATAAAGACAATAAGGAGTTAAGCAAAGCTCTTGACGCTTTGGCTAAAAACATCGCCTATACTTGCGATATAGAGAATGATGCTTTGTTTATGGCATCGATTATAACTTGTGGTGATGGATTTGAGTTCAATCGTGCAGCTGAAAAAGTAAATGCAAGCATGGCTGGATACAGTGAGCTTTATGAGAAATTCCAGCGTCTATCGATTGAGTATGTAAATAAGTTATAAGCCAATATTACTTTTCCGATAGAGCTTTATTGTATGCGAGTATTAGTAGCGTCGAATTTGTCGCAAATTGAATTATGATATTATTAAAAAGTATTGTAATGTAAAAAAAGATTATTCTGCGTAGTAGTATAAAGCTCGTTGATGTATATACTGTATACAACTTACTATGGCGATAGCGGGAAATGGACATATGGTTAGGGGAGTATTGGGATTGTGAAGTCTGATTTTCCATAAAGAAAAGGGTTTATGTTAAGAAAAATTTGTTTGCATATAAATATGACTAGAATGGAGTATGCTTCTGTTGAGGCTGGATGAATCATGGTCTGTAATGCACCCTATTTGTCAAGTAGAAATTAAGGGAATAAAATGGCTGCCTTGTGATACTCCTCCTCAAATGTATTTGGCGCCTTGTAACCTAGTGTTGAATGCAAATAGTCTTGATTGTA
>WQXK01000045.1 GCA_009784845.1 Dehalococcoidia bacterium
GCAAAGCAAATCGAGTTGGTTCTTGGTTATTTGGATGAATACGGCATAACAGAACTTGATTATCTCGTAGCCACTCATCCTCACGCTGATCATATTGGAGCAATGTCGAATGTTATCAGAGCAATGGACCGCATCGGTGAAATACTTATGCCTGACGCGATAGCCACGACAGCAGTATTTGAGAGAATGCTTGATGCAATTGAGGAAAAGGATGTTCCTATAACCAACCCAAATCTAGGGGATATTTTCATGCTGGGAGAGGCAAAAATACAGGTGCTTGCGCCTTACAGCGCAAAATACAGCGATGCGAATGATTACTCTATCGTCCTGCATGTCGAATTTGGTTCCAAATCTTTCCTGCTTACAGGCGATGCTGAAAAATTATCGGAAGCCGAGCAGCTAAGAAACAAGTACAACATGCAGGCAGATGTGCTAAAAGCGGGGCATCACGGTTCACGAACAAGCAGCTCTCAGGCATATTTAGACGTGGTTAACCCGACCTACGTAGTCATAAGCTGCGGCGTCGGTAATTCATACGGACATCCGCACAGCGAAGCTATGGAGCGTTATGTTGCGATGAATTTCAGCATTTACAGAACCGATTTAAACGGCACTATCATTTTCACAACGGATGGAACTGAAATAACTGTATCACTTGAAAAAGGCACTGTGGGATAGAACTCTATGATAATCGTTGATAGGATAGAGGGAGATATAGTCGTCTGTGAGATTGACGGCGTGATGACAGAGGTTCCGTTATCCAAAATGAGCGGTCGCGTGCGCGAGGGCGATATGCTAACAGACAACGGCAATGGTTTATTCACTGTCGATGCCGCAGGCACAGCGCAGCGCAGGGCAGCTATTTCAGATAGGTTTGAGCGCCTAAAGGCACGCCAGAAAAAAGCAGAGTAGCCAGTCGCCAAAAGTCATGCGCAGTTTTTATAGGCTCATGCCAAAGACTGCAAAATTCTAGACGACAGGTTTGCCGTACCTGTTGACGTACTCGCATGATACATCCGGCACTTCCGCACGCGCGGTGCTACCTTTTGTATCAGACTGTGCAACATTAGACTCCTTAGGTTGGCTATTCTCCAAACTGTTCTGCCCTGCAGTCGCATCAGCAGAACGCTCAGATGCTTTACAGGCGCTGTATGAAGCCTTTTTTATGCTGATATGGAAAGGTATACCCTCTTCATCTACAGCCTTGCGCAAAAACACATTGAGTGCAGTGCTCATGTTCATTCCAAGACGCTCGAACAAAACCTCCGCCTGTTCCTTAAGGGTTTTGTCAACACGAATCGTTACCCGTACATCACTGCCAGCATTTTCAGATATTGTCATTTTCAACTCCTTTTCATCAATTCATTTTACTACAAGACATGCGCATAAAAGCAGCCATTGTATGAATATTATACATACATACATCAATACATTGCAACTATTTAACTACTATTTTAGGAGTGAAATAAATTCGAATTAACGAGATTTAGTAAGTTTCTCACTGGCTACATATGCTGCTAGTACCAAAATAATGCCACTGAGAGTGTTAAATTTCCGCCTAGTTCGTTTTATTTTGTAAATTTTCCATGCCAAACGGGTATTTTTCGCGTTTTGCTGGAGCCTTAAATATACTCAAAAAGCATGCTTTCAAACCGGCTGCACTTTGCTTATAGAGCAAAGCCCGCATTAAGTGCTATACTGTTTTCCGTCTTATACTCAAGTTGAAATTGTACCGGAAAATAACTAAATTACGGGTCACTGAATAAGGGCGAGGTGCAGACCAATGACTTTTGATGACGTTTTGGCAAAGTACCGCAGGGAATCATTCTCAGAGCGAGACAAGGGAAAGCGCTTTGAACGCTTAATGCAAGCGTATTTATTAACCGACCCAAAGTATGCTGGGCTCCTTGAAAAAGTATGGCTGTGGGAAGAGTTCTTTGCCAAGGATGACTTTGGCGGGAACGATACTGGGATTGACCTTGTAGCCCTTACTTATGCAGGAGATTTCTGGGCCATTCAGTGTAAATGCTTTCAAGCAGACGCTAGGATTGATAAACCTGCCGTAGATACTTTCCTTGCCACCTCAGGGCGTAGTTTTTCTTTTAATTCTCAAACGACTTCTTTTGTCAGGCGCATTTGGATTTCCACAGCAGATTAGTTCATTCTCGTAACGCATCCCAAACAACAAAAACAGGGGGCAGCCAATTACGACTGCCCCCTCAATTACTAGAACAACCCCCGCACCCACTGCACCACCCGCCAAACCCAGCTTTCTTTGCGCCTACTCCCACAAGGCAGCACCCGCTCAAGCTGGTACGACCAAGCATAAAATCCTCTCATAAAATCCCCCAAACACCGGGGCAACTAGCCCGCCAAAAAGCCCTTAAGCTTAAGTGACTGATCCGCACCGGTGGCAGCCCAGCCGGATGCGCCACCCACAAGCAGCGCCACGACCCAGCTATCCCCCGGCACGATTTCAGGCTTCAAGAAAAATGCCCTAAGCCCGATGCAAGCACCGAGCACAACGCATATAATAGGGATGATTTTATGCAGAGCCGCCTCCTGCGCCTTAAAGCGCGAGGCAACGAGCTTTTTATAAGCCTCAATAATCCCGAAAACAAGTCCTGCTATGGCAGGAACACTGACGATTTCAACTCCCACAATAAACCTCCTTATTTCACTAAGGCGATGATGAGTGCAACGCCGCCGCCGAGAACTCCGCCGGCACCAAGCAGCCAAGCCCAAGTGGGCGTGCTGCTGTGAGCTGCCACTGCCTCGTCAACTGCGCCACCGATGCTTTCTTTGAAGGCGTCTTTAAGCGTTTCCTTGACGGCGTCATCCAAAACCTCTTCAATGCCCTGCTCAACTGCCTGCTCAACTGTCTTGCCGAATAAAGCCTGAAAAGCCTCAACCGAAGTATGCCCGGAGACGCCCTCAGGTACTACAGCCTCAACTGGCTTTTCGGGTGAATCCAGCACAACGCTTCCGCCGCTGGTGATATTTATGATGACTGACGCCCCCTCTCCTACGTCGCCGAAAACGAAAGGCGGCGCCTCTTCCTCTTCTTCAGCAGCCGCAACCGCAGCAACCGGAACAGCCGAAGAACCAGTAGCAGCACCAAACATTCAATCTTATGACAGCAATCCATTTGTTTCATAATTTTCCATATGCGTCAAAACAGCAGCAATTGCATGACAATGAGCGCTTTTATTGCAACTTTTACAACTATTGTCATGCATTATCTGCCGCACACAGAATTCCAAACACAAAAGTTTGTCTTTGGTGTATCATTAACACAGGAGGGCAAAGACATGATGCTTTATGAGGATTTACCTGAAGAGATTGCCGAATTATTCCCAATGGATGACATTGTAATGCCGCACCTTGTGCGCTCAGTAATTTATGGCGGGTGGGACGTGTTGGAACCGACACAACAGCGATTGCTTACCCAAAAGATGCGCTTAATGCAGGACCCGAAACAACGTGCTTTGGTCGCAGTGTTTGAGGTATCAAAAGCGCTACTAAACCAACATCCTGAGGATATCATTTATTAGCACAAAAAATCAGCGCACGGACATAAACACGCCGTGCGCCAAAATTACAGCATCAAGCCAAAGTGCATTATTCAAATCTGGCAGTGTTGGTTCTTGGTGGTGAATAACCCTGTTGTATCCAAGCTGTCCAGCCGCCACCCAGTTCCGCAACATGAGTATATCCGGCCTGCACAAGCGCGGTTGCAACTGCTGGGGTACGCGTAGCAGTCGCGCAATAAACAGCAACGTTCGCATCCTTATCAGTCGGGAAAAGATTTATATTGTCAGCAATTTCACTTGCTTTAATCCATTGATCCGTGCCAGTGATCTCACCTGAATATGCCTCATCAACAACAACCAAAAAGACATCGCCGCTGATAAATATATCAAACTGATTTGGAGTCAGCCTCCAATAAGTCCCGCCGTCAACCTCTACGGGAGTGCCTGGCATTCCAGATGCCGCAGAAGAGGAATCACACGCGCTGCCAACCACCACGAACAGCGCAGTGATGAGCATTGCCGAAACCAACATAAAACGCTTCATTTTTTTCCTCCGCAAATTGGTTGCCTTATATTATACACCCTTAGCAGTTGTGCCATAACACAACGATCGTTGGCATCTAGCCGATTTTTTTGATGATTTGCAGACCCAAAAGTGCACCACCCAGCACACAGGCGCCGAAAACCCAACCATTCAGCCCCAGAGATGGTACGGCCGAGAAAAAACCACCTATAGTACAGCCTGATGCCAATCCCGCACCATAACCCATCAGCACACCACCAAGCAGCACTCTAGGATAGACCAACTTTTGACGCGGCAGGCGCAATCTGAAGTCGCCTGAGACCATAGAAGAGCAAAAGGCGCCCAGCACCAGCCCTCCGGCTAGCATCAACCCCCAGGTCAACTGACCCGGCGCAGCGGCAACCACTCAGCTGCCCGGCACCGTACCAAGCGGTGCGGCAGGCAAATGCACCGTATCCAAAACAACCTGCGTCCAGCGCATAACCTCGCCGGTGAATCCGCATGGGCGCTCGGCTGAGGCATACATCCAAACATTGAAAGCACCAAATATTACCCCGCCAAGTGCCAAAGGCCAGCCTTTTATGAATATAGCCTTTGGCAAAGAGGCAAAACGGGCAGACAACGACTGCTGCGGTAACTTTTCTCCTGTGTGAGCGCCACGACTTAAATGCCTTACCAGCCAATACAGTCCGGCAATGGCACCGAAAGTGAGCACAAGCGAGGCGATCCAACCGATTTTCTGCGGCAGCCACACGGGGGATAATTGTGAGATATACTTATTCCACCATGGGCAGTTGTGCTGCAGAATACCCATGCCCACAATGAGACCCAACAAAGCCACCAGCGAAGCTACTGCGCCCTCACCGATGCGGTATAACGTGCCCATTACGCATCCACCGGCAAGCACCATGCCTAACCCGAACAGCGCACCGCCCAGCACCAAATGCCATCCGAAAGGTGCAATGTAAGCCGTTGCTGGAAGAGCTACAACGGGATTTGGAACTTCCTTAAACATGATGACGCCAAAACCTGCAGTGGCAACAAACAACCCGCCCAATATGCCTTTTAAGAGCCTTGCGTCACCAAAAATAGCAAGGTTGCTGATGGCCGAAACAAAACAGAAACGTGAGCGTTGTACGACGGCGCCAAAAGCCAGTCCGAATAACCAAAACAGTGCCAAACGCGGCGTATCAGAGCGCAAAGAGAACCAAATTACAGCAGCTGCGACGACAGCAAGTATGCCGGCTAAGAGCTTCGGATTAAAGAGCCATTTACGCATGCTCATAATTTGCACCGTTTCATCCGTAATGATTGCTAAAGCCTATTTGATGATGCAACCGCCCCACTCAACAACCGTAAAGCCACTCCTGCTGAACGGGCTCAACTCCTGCTCCTCTATTTCAATTGGAGCATCAAGCGGCTTAAACGCCATAAATACTCTCAGC
>WQXK01000046.1 GCA_009784845.1 Dehalococcoidia bacterium
GTAAAAAATAAGTGCTCCCCGTTTGTTACGGCAAAGGACCTTATTCTGCATATTATTGGTTTGATTGGTGCTGACGGCGCCACATACAAAGCACTTGAGTTCAGCGGAAAAGCAATCGAAAGTATGTCCATGGCCGGACGACTAACAATCGCCAACATGGCAGTTGAAGCAGGGGCAAAGGTTGGACTGTTCGCCTCAGACTTAACAACCGAAAAAATGCTGCGCGAAATGGGACGCCTTGAGCAGTACCGCTCAATCTCAGCGGATAAGGATGCCGTTTACGAAAAGACCATTGAAATTGACGCGGCCACGCTTGAGCCAACAGTTTCCCGCCCACACACGGTAGATAACATCGTTTTGGCCAATAGTCTCAGCGGGGTACGTATCCATCAGGTATTCCTTGGCACATGCACCAATGGGCGCCTTGAAGACTTCGCCCTGGCTGCCAGCATACTACGCAACAAGAAAATACATCCGGACACAAGGCTTGTAGTGGCTCCCTCTTCCAAGCGCGTCTTGTTGCAGGCTATGGATGCGGGCTACATACGCATATTCGTTGAAGCCGGCGGCACTATCATACCGCCGGGTTGCGGCGCCTGTCTCGGTCTGCACCAAGGGGTATTAGGCGATGGGGAGGCTTGTCTTTCCACGGCCAACCGCAACTTCAGGGGACGTATGGGCAATCCCAACTCTTTCATCTATTTGGCCAGCCCGGCTACAGCCGCAGCCACGGCTCTTACCGGCGTGGTCACTGACCCCAGGGAGGTTCGTTAATATGTTAAAAGGCAACGCTTTTAAGTTTTGCGATGACATTTCCACAGACCTTATCGTCCCGGGTAGGCTGGCGCACCTGCGCTCTAATCTGCCAGAGTTGGCAAAACACGTACTGGAGGATGCCGACCCCACTTTTGCATCACGCATAAAAGCAGGCGACTTCGTCGTAGGCGGTAATAATTTCGGCTTGGGTTCGTCGCGCGAGCACGCACCATTGGTCATAAAGATGGCCGGTGTAAGTGCCGTACTGGCTAAGAGTGTAGCGCGTATATTTTTCCGTAACGCAATTAACCGCGGGTTGCCAGTGTTAATCTGCGACACAGATAAGATTAATGACGGCGATGAGCTGGAAGTTGATATGGCAGCCGGTACTGTAAATGACATCACCAATGGCACAATACTCACTTTCAAACCCATTCTGGACGCCATGCTGGTTATTTTGGAGGAAGGCGGGCTAATTCCCTATATTCAAAAATTCGGGGATTTCAAACTGGACTAATTCCTGTTATTAGACATTCTCCGATTACATGCCTCTCCAAACGTGGAGAGGCAGCCTATTTTACTCAGGCTTATTACAACTTGATATTTATCATAGAATCGTCAGCAAAAATTAAAAGGAGCAAATCAGAAAACCAATGGAATCTCACAATATAACACTCATTCCGGGTGACGGCATCGGTCCCGAATTAACAGATGCCACGAAACGTGTGCTGGAGGCAACCGGAGTCAAATTCAACTGGGATATCGTACATGCAGGTACGGATGTAATGGCCGAATACGGCACGCCGCTTCCGCAACACGTGCTTGAGTCACTCCGCAAAAACAAGGTGGCGCTCAAGGGTCCATTAACCACCCCTGTCGGCTCAGGCTTTCGCAGCGTCAATGTAGCATTACGCAAGGAGTTGGAACTCTACTGCTGCCTGCGCCCATGTAAAAGCTATGCCGGTACACCCACGCTATATAACGACGTGGATATCGTCGTTATGCGTGAAAACATGGAGGATCTCTACGCCGGCATTGAGTTTGAGAAAGGCAGTGCCGACGCCGGAAGGCTTATTTCCTTCCTTGGCGAGTTGGGGGCAAATGTGCGCCCGGACTCAGGCATCAGCATCAAGCCGTTATCCGAGTTTGGCTGCCGCCGTATTGTACGCTTCGCTTTTGAGTACGCCCGTGCAAACAAGCGCAGGAAGGTAACCGCCGTTCATAAGGCTAACATCATGAAATTCTCAGACGGGCTCTTTTTGGCAATCTCGCGTGATATTGCACAGTCATATCCTGAAATTGAGTTCGAGGATCGCATCGTAGACAATATGACAATGCAGCTGGTGAAAAAGCCGCAGCAGTTTGACGTGTTGGTCTGCCCCAACCTCTATGGTGACATTATCTCAGACCTGTGCGCAGGTCTGGTTGGCGGACTTGGCGTGGCACCGGGCGCCAATCTCGGAGACGGCATAGCTTTGTTTGAGCCAACTCATGGCAGTGCACCCAAGTACAAAGGTATAAATAAGGCCAATCCTATGGCTATGATGCTCTCAGGGGTGCTTATGCTGCGTCATATCAACGAAACTGCCGCCGCCGACAAGGTGGAAAAGTCTATTGCCGCAGTCATCGCAGGTGGGCAAAATGTCACCTACGACCTCAAGCGTGATGGCGAACAGGGCAATGCAATAGGCACGGCACAGGTAGCTGATGCCATCATTGATGTGATGCACAAAATGCCCTAGCCGGCACACTGCACCGGTTTTCACAGAGGAGAACTAACATGAAAGAGACTAAAATCAGCGTCATAGGTGCCGGCAATGTCGGTGCCAGTCTGGGACAGCGCCTTATTGAAAAGGACTTCGCCGATGTGGTACTGCTTGATATTGTGGAAGGATTACCCCAAGGCAAAGCTCTGGATATACTGCAATCCGGCGCGGTAATCGGCTTTCGCCACCAGATAAGCGGCTCCAACGACTATGCCGCCACCGCAGGCTCGGATGTGGTGGTCATCACATCCGGTGCTGCGCGCAAGCCCGGCATGACGCGCGATGACCTTATCAAAATCAACACCGGCATCGTATCCGGCGTGGTAAAAGAGGTCGTCAGGTATTCCCCTGACTGTGTCATCATTGTAGTGGCAAACCCTGTGGATGCCATGACTTGGGTGGCATATAAGACCTCCGGCTTCCCGCGCAAGCGCGTGCTCGGTCTCTCCGGTGTTCTTGATGGTGCCAGGCTGGCAGCTTTCATTGCGCTGGAAACGAACAAGCCCGTCACCGACGTTTCCTGTTACGTGATGGGCGAACACGGCACCAATATGGTTATTTTCCCGCGCCTAGCCAAAGTAGGCGGCACATCTATCACCGAGTTGCTGCCACAGGAAAAAGTTGATGCGCTGGTACAAAGAGCCGTCAACGGAGGGGCTGAAATTGTCGGGCTACTCAAAACATCCAGCGCCTTTTACGCACCATCCGCAGCCGTTGCACATATGGTAGAGGCGATTGTTAAAGACACGCACGAGACGCTGTCATGCGCCTCCGTACTTTCCGGGGAGTATCACCTTGAAGACGTGGTTATCGGCGTGCCGGTAAAACTCGGCAGAGGGGGCATACAAGATGTCCTGGAACTTGAGTTAACACCTGACGAACTTCAAACACTAGCAGCTTCAGCTTGTGCAGTCAGGAATCAAATAGCATCCATACCTGATTTGTCATGAGTTTTCACAAACGGCTCACCTGGCAGAAAGCATCCATGACAAAATACTTTCGGTATGTTATGCTAGGGCGTTTGTATGCGTATAATCGTGATAACAGATATTGTTTCATGCCTATTGGAGAATTGTTTACGCCCGTTTTCCGGGCTTGTAAAGAGAAATGAATGCCGGTAAAAATCGTTACCAACAGTACCGCTGACATACCCAAGGAACTGGCGGAAGAACTGGATATCACAGTTGTTTCCGAGTACGTCATATTCAACAACGAGTGTTATAGGGATCGCATAGATATCAGCGAAGACGAGTTCTATGACAAACTGGTTCATGAAAACATCCAAGCCACCACGTCACAACCCACGCCACAGGATTTCCTTGAGGTGTATGACAGGTTGGGCAAAGATGCCGACGGCATCATATCCATACATATCAGCACCAATTTGTCCGGCACATGCAAATCTGCCGAGTATGCAAAAAAGCACACCACCGCCAAATGTCCCATTGAAATAATTGACTCCCAAACAATCTCCTTGGCTTTGGGAATGGCCGTCATAAATGCGGCCAAAATGGCAAAGGCTGGCATGGGCTTTCAGGAGATTGTACATGCGGTGAATGAGATGTTGCCGCGCATCCATGTGCTCATTATGTTTGACACCCTGGAATATTTGGCTCGCGGAGGGCGCATCGGTAAAGCCAAGTCGCTTGTCGGCTCTCTGCTTAACATCAAACCGTTACTGACTATCAAAGACGGCATATTTGCACCGGTACAACAGGTACACAGCAAAAGCAAAGCCAAGAAAAAACTGTTGGAATTTGCCGCCGGTTTCAGGGATATTGAGGATGTTTACGCCATATTCAGCACCGACCGCACCGAGGCTGTCGAACTAATCCAGAAAATAACGCATTTCCCCACGGAGCGCATAGTACTCTCGCGTTTGGGTCCCGTAATCGGCACACATGCAGGACCGGGGTTGCTGGCAATTGCCGTGAGAACAAGCGGCTAAGCATATCAGCACACCCACCCATAATTAGCACAACCACTTTACCTGTTTAGCAGTTGCCTCTTCTATTGCATCCCACTATACTCATAAATATGTCAAAGTTTGAAATAAGCTCGGGGTTTGATCTCACCGGAGATCAACCGCAGGCTGTGGAACACTTGGTAGAAGGCATCAACTCCGGCTTTCCTCATCAGACACTGCTTGGCGTTACCGGCTCAGGAAAGACTTTCACCATGGCCAATGTTATCGCCCGCTTAGGCCGCCCGGCACTGGTGATGAGCCACAACAAAACCCTGACAGCCCAGCTTTATGCGGAATTCAAGGAATTCTTCCCCAAGAATGCTGTGGAGTATTTCGTCAGTTACTATGACTACTATCAGCCAGAAGCATACGTGCCATCCAAAGACATGTACATCGAAAAAGATGCCGATATCAACGAGGAAATAGATAAGCTGCGGCATGCCGCCACCAAGGCACTGCTTGAGCGGCGCGATGTGATTATTGTGGCGTCAGTATCCTGTATCTATGGTCTTGGCGAGCCGGAAGAATACCGCAACTTCATATTCAGTCTGCAAAAAGGCAATGAGTATGCACGACGCGACGTGCTGAAGCAACTTATCGACATGCGATACGAACGCAACGACATGGAGTTAACCCGCGGCAAGTTTCGCGTACGCGGCGACACGATGGAAATACAACCTGCCTATGAAGAAAC
>WQXK01000047.1 GCA_009784845.1 Dehalococcoidia bacterium
GCGATACGCTTGTCGTGAACAGCATCAGGTATCGTGTTACTGTAGAAACCCTCACGCTATCATTTTATACACAAACGTCACTCGCCGAAGTTAACGTGTGGTGGGCGGACTATTGCGAAAGCAGAATTGATCGTGGAGAAATGATAAAAGTAACCTAGTAGATGAGAAACGAGCCGGTAGCCAAAATGCGTGACATAACAAGTGCGGCAGGTAATTTGCGGCATGCATGGCGATAATATAAAATATCAAAAAATCAAAATGGTGAGGAGCAGCAATGAAGACTATTTATAACGGCAAGACGAAAACGGTTTTATTGGATGAGTTAACGAATAACTGCTTTTTACTTTTCAAAGATGATGCCACCGGCGAGAATGGTGTGTTTGACCCTGGCTCCAACACAGTGGGGGGCAGCGTTTCCGGCAAAGGAAAGATAGGGCTTACCATTTCAAAATACTTTTTTGAGCTTATGGCAGCAAACGGCATACCGACGCATTATCTGGGCGCTGATATTGAGCAGAGTTTGATGCAGGTTCGTAACGTCGCAGTTCCCAAACTTGAGTTTGTGTTGCGTTATTTTACTGCCGGTAGTATGTGCCGCAGGTTTTCTCTTGAAAAGGGTATCGTATTTGAGCCGCCTTACCTCGAGGTTACACTGAAAGATGACGAACAGGGAGATCCCCTTATCAGCGAGCGCTTATGCATCATGAAAGGTATGCTGAAAGAGGGTGAGTATCAAAAAGCACTGGATCTTTTAGTCAAGGTGGGTGGTGTGTTGCGCGCAGAACTAAAGACGTTGGGTCTGACTCTGATTGATTTCAAGATGGAGTTTGGCTTCGATGAGCAGCGCAATATCTATATTGCGGATGAAATCACACCTGATATTTGGCGCGTGCAGGATGAATGCGGCAATATACCGAATCAAATTGACTGTGCCAAGCTGCTCCTTGACAGGATTAACGCAAAAGACGACTCATGTAACTGCGGCTGTAATTGCGCTAAGTAACCTTTGTGGTATGGTGGGTAAAGTCGCCTTTCCACGTAGCAACTATCTCGGCGTGACGCCTCCTGAACTACTCGTCTGAGTTACTTGGCTTGCGTTTCTTGCGCACTACTTCCACTTCTTGTGTCGGCATTACGATTTCATTAACTGCCGGTCTTTTGGAATCCTTTTTGGGTTTTTTAGTTTCCTTACGATACATTTCACGATTGCTCATAATATCCTCCTAAAATCTAGGTTTTAAGCTTATCAAAGATTTATTTGTTCTGTAAAGATGTTTGATATTTTTCCAGTGCCAGGCGTGCGGCATCCGCTTCGGCCAGTTTTTTGCTGCGTCCGAATCCCTGAGCCATCGCAGTTTCGGCAACCAGTACCTCGGCGGTGAACTGTCTGTCATAGTCTGAGCCCGCTGTGTTTATGATACGGTATGTTGGAGTGCTTTTATAAAACGACTGAGCAATTAGCTGTAACTGCGACTTGTAATCCGTGTCCATCTCGCGCTGCAGTCGCTCTATTTCCGGTCTAAATATGCGCAGAATAAAAGTGCGCGCCGCCTCCCAGCCCTGATCAAGCATAAGAGATGCCACCAAGGCTTCAAACGCTCCAGCCAAATTGGTGCCCTTGTCGCGTCCGCCGCTTTTTTCCTCACCTTTGCCAAGGAACAGCACCTCACCCAGCCCTATGGAACGGGCTATGTTGGCCAGTGTATTGCCGCGCACCAAAAGCGAGCGCCGATGTGTCAGTTCCCCCTCATCCATGTCTGGATAATCAAAGAAAAGCTGCTGTCCCAGCACTAGTCCCAGCAATGCATCCCCCAGAAATTCCAAGCGTTCGTTGGAGGTGGCATGCGGGTTCTCATTGACAAATGAACTATGCGTCAGCGCCTCTTCCAGCAAGGCTGGATTATTCCAACGAATATCAAGACTGTATTGAAAATGTTCTAAATTCGGCACGGCATACCCCTTGCTGAAATAAAATAGAGCATTAGCTTACGCCTGTCAACGCATCAATTCCGTACTGCTGCCGGCTGCTTTTGAGTTGCCCGCAGGCTGCCTTTATATCGCGCCCGAGGCTTTTGCGCAGCGTGACAGTTATTCTCAGACGTTTGAGCTCAGCCTCAAATGCGGCAGCCGTCTCAGGTGAGGATGCCGCCATGAGTCCTCTCCTGTGAAGTTGGCACCGATTAAATTCACGTTGCATTTAAGCCCTTTCAACAGAAGAGCCAGTTGTCTTGCCTGCTCCGGGCTGTCGTTTATGCCAGCGAAAAGGGCATACTCAAATGTAACGCGCCTGCTGCTGGCTTTTACATAGGCATCAGTTGTCGCAATTAGCTTATCCAGCGGATACTTGCGGTTAAGCGGTACCAACCTGTTGCGCAGTGTGTTATCGGCCGCATGCAGCGATACTGCCAGCCCAAGCTGCAATTTCTCACGACCAAGTTTTTCGATGCCGGGTATATATCCGGCGGTGGAAATAGTGATATTGCGCG
This sequence comes from Dehalococcoidia bacterium, assembly GCA_009784845.1. The sequence continues at coordinate 2,487 of WQXK01000047.1, forward strand.
CACCAAGACCGAATCCCCAAGGGGCATTCAAATGCCCTGCCGCCTGAATTATGTCCAAATAGTTCGTCAGTGGCTCACCCATGCCCATAAAAACAATGTTGCCGATGCTTTCACCATGACACAGTTGTTTTGCGAAATACAGCACCTGATCGCAAATTTCAGCCACCCCTAGATTGCGCTCAAACCCGTTGCGCCCTGATGCGCAAAAAGGGCAACCGACAGCACAACCCACCTGAGAGGAAACACAAACGGTGAATTGCCCCTTGCCTGCTGGCACGAGGACTGTCTCAATGGTGCAGCCGTCCCACAACTCCAGAAGCGCCTTGTGTGTACCGTCGCGTGACACCAAAAGCTCCAACTCTTTGACACTTGAAAAAGTAAGATTTTCCGGCAGCTTTTCACGCAAAGCCTTGGGCAGATCCGTCATGCACTCAAAAGAGTCGGCTTTCTTTTGGTAGGTCCAGGCGAGCAGCGGTTTGGCGCGCCAGCCCGGCTCACCAAGCGTTTGCAACAGTTGTTCAACCTGTTCCAATCTTAAATCCGTAAGAAAAGTGGGACGACCTGACATATCAATTCCTTATCCGAAATTATATAAGTAACGTGCAATCTGGCGGCGCATCAAACCCCACATGACGTTGCGATGGCGAAAAACGGCGACGTGCCATCCAAGGCGCTCCTAGTATCCAATGCCTTCTTGATAACACCTTGGCGTGACCATAAAGCCTCCGTGGATATAGCTTTGTGAGTTGCCAATGATAATTAGTGTATCCGCAGACGGCAAAGTGTCCGGCAAGCTGCCAAGCGTGGCAAGGTGCAGCTTCTCGTCGGGTGAGTTTGCCTGGCTCAGCATACCAACCGGAGTGCTGTCATGTCGTGCCTGCCTTGCTAAGCCCAGCGCCTCCTGCCACCTTGACGGACCAAGCTTACCCAAAGGGTTGTAGATAACCAATACAAAGTCGGTGCTGAGAGCCGCCGCTAAACGACGCTTGATGCTATCCCAAGGAGTGTTTTGGTCGCTTAAACTGATGCTGGCACTGTCGGCACCGAATGCCGCACCCAAACGCGCTGAGGCATATGATGCCAAACCTATTCCCGGCACAACCTCGACGTCTATGTCCAGTTCCTGACGGCTGAGGTAGTCCAGAAATGTGGCGCCTATGGCATAAGTGCCCGGGTCGCCGCTGGATATGATAGCAACGTCGCGTCCGCCCTGAGCCCTCTCAATTGCCAGACGTGAGCGCTCCAAAGGGTTCTGAGATAGCGCCAAGACCTCTTTGCCGCACGTAAGATGCACAATTTGCGCCAGAGAATCAGGATGCCCGATGACCACAGAGGCGCGCTCTAAGACACTCTCCGCACGTGGCGTTAGGTGTTCTGCCTGACCCGGCCCAATACCTACCAAAAAGATTTTTGCGTTCATGCTTTCTAATGGATAGCATAGAGCAGTAGTTGTGCCATAGTCAAGACGTCACACTGCCTCTGAAATGGCGCACTACGCACTATTGACATCAAATTTGTTCTTACTTATTATTCTAAACTATGGCTGAAATCGTTATTGCGGACTACGGCGCGGGCAACCTGCGCAGCGTTATAAACGCACTGCGTTTTTTGGGACATGAGTCTGAGGTAAGCTGTGACCCGCAACGTGTAAAGGAGGCAGCGGTGGTGATTTTGCCTGGCGTGGGAGCAGCAAGCGCAGCCATGAGAGAGCTTCAAAGGCTTAATCTTGCCGACGCATTACGCTTCAGGGCACAACAGGGACTTCCACTAATCGGCGTATGCCTTGGCTTACAGCTGCTGATGAGCGCCACGGAAGAGGGCGGTATGACCCCATGTCTTGATATTGTGCCGGGTGTGGTGCGCAAACTGCCGTCAAGCGCTAAAATACCCCATATGGGCTGGAATCAGGTGCGCCAAATGCGCGAACATAAGGTTTTCCAAGGTATAACGGATGGGGCACATTGCTATTTTGTGCATAGCTTCTACGTTGTGCCGCAGGATGATTCAGTGGTCATCGGGCGCACAGGGTACGGAGTTGATTTTTGCAGTATACTTGCCTGTGGCTCGGTCATTGCGGCGCAGTTTCATCCTGAAAAAAGCGCAGATGTTGGGCTGAGATTTTATGATAATTTAATTAAATTGGCTTTAGGAGGCTGTTTATGTTGACGCGACGCATTATTCCATGTTTGGACGTTAAAGACGGGCGTGTGGTGAAAGGTACCAGCTTTGTCAATCTAAAAGATGCCGGTGACCCGGTGGAGTTTGCCGAGCACTACTCAAACGCAGGAGCGGATGAATTGGTTTTTCTGGATATAAGTGCCACGGTGGAAGGGCGCCAGACTATGGTTGATGTGGTAGAGCGCGTCGCCGAAAAGGTGTTCATACCCCTGACTGTAGGCGGAGGCATACGCACCGCCGAGGACGTGCAGCGCTTACTGCGCGCCGGTGCCGACAAGGTTTCCTTCAATACGGCAGCAGTTATGAACCCGCAGGTCATAGCAGAGTGTGCCGAGCGCTTCGGGAGCCAGTGTATTGTGGTCGCCATTGACGTTAAGAAAAACCAGGGCGAAAAGCCATGGTGGCAGGTGGTTGTCTCGGGAGGTCAGAAGCCGGTGGATTTGGATGCTGTTGAGTGGGCACGGCGTGCAGTGGAGTTGGGAGC
>WQXK01000048.1 GCA_009784845.1 Dehalococcoidia bacterium
AACCTGAGTCTGCGTGTGAGCGACACGGACTCGCCGGATACATTTTTGGTCAAAGGGCGCGGCGAGTTGCATTTATCGGTGTTAATTGAGGCTATGCGCCGTGAAGGATACGAGTTTCAGGTTTCCAAGCCGGAGGCCATTACAAAGATGATTGATGGCAAACTTATGGAACCGGCCGAGCTTTTATGCATTGATATGCCAAACGAGTATATGGGCGCTGTTACCGAGATGCTTGGCAAGCGTCAGGCTGAAATGCGTGACATGCGCAGTGACGGTGAAAGCGGAGTGCATTTGGAGTTTCGCATTCCAACCAAGGGCTTAATCGGTTTTCGCAGTTCTTTCATTACTGCCACGCGCGGTGAAGGTGTGATGAATACACTTTTCTTGGGTTATGAGCCGTGGAAGCGCGATATTGTCTCGGCGCGTTCCGGTGTGCTGGTTGCGTCAGAGACCGGTGAGGCGGTTACCTATGGCCTTAACAATGCGCAGGGGCGCGGTATGACATTCATTGAGCCGGGCACGCAGGTGTATGAGGGCATGGTTATTGGCACTAATCCGCGTACGCGTGACATTGCTGTGAATGTGTGCAAAGAAAAGAAAAAGACCAATATTCGCTCATCCACGTCTGACATCGCCATTAAGCTTACGCCTCCTATCATTATGAGTCTGGAGCAGTCTATCGATTTCATTAATAGGGATGAACTGGTGGAGGTAACGCCTGAGAATATCCGTTTGCGCAAAAAGATACTAAGCGAAACCATGCGTTTGCGCGAACGCCACACTAGTGGGCACGAAGACGACGACGAGGAGTAATGCTTTTCGTGGCATGAAATTTTGCAATATGAATAACACATGTTACAATCCAAAATATATATGATTAGAAACCTAATTAGTTCAAGGGTTTTTCCTCAAGGTTTCACCGCCGCGAACTCAACAAAAAATTTCTTTTAAAGTGAGCGTATCTGTTTGATTTTTCAAAATAAGACTTTGGCATGTTCCGATTGCGGAACAGATTTTACCTTTAGTGCATCTGAGCAAAAATTTTTCCACTCGAATGGTTTTCACAGTGAACCAAGGCGCTGTCCGGCATGCCGTGAAAAGCGTAGCCACAATACACGGCCTGCCGGCAACGATACTGTCATAAGCGATGATGTCGGAACGCGTGCTCCTGAAATACCGGCAGAGGCGGTTGGGGATTTTGAATCATTCGGTCTCAGACCGAATGTATTAGCCGGCGTACGTCTTTCAGGCTACACTGTGCCGACCCCCATTCAAAGCAAGGCTATGCCACATGTTTTGGCAGGCAGCGATGTGATTGGTCTTGCGCAAACCGGCACCGGCAAGACAGCAGCTTTTGTGTTGCCTATGCTGAACCGTTTGGAGGCGCACCGTCATGGCAATATCCGCGGACTTGTGATTTCTCCGACGCGTGAGTTGGCTGAGCAGACGAATGAATCCTTCGCATCGCTTGGGCGGCGCACCGGTATTCGTTCAGTTTCGTTGTATGGTGGGGTGGGGATGTTTCAGCAGATGCGCAACTTGCGTGATGGCGTTGATGTTGCGGTGGCATGCCCCGGGCGATTGCTGGATCATGTTTGGCAGGGCAGTATTGATTTATCAAACGTGGAAATGCTGGTTATTGATGAAGCTGACCGCATGTTTGATATGGGCTTTCTGCCGGATATCCAAAATATTTTGCGCTGCCTTCCGCAGAAAAAACAGGTACTACTTTTTTCTGCCACAATGCCTGATGACGTGCGTCAGTTGGTGCAGACTTACCTTCACGAGCCCATAACTGTGCAAATAGGACATGTGGCTCCGGCAAGTAGCGTGACACAGTCATTTTATCCGGTTAGGCAGCATCTCAAAAGTGCGTTGCTGCTTGATCTGTTGCGTCAGGTAGAAACGTCTTCTGTGGTGGTTTTCACGCGAACCAAGCATCGCGCCGAGCGCGTGGCCGAACAGCTCAAAAACAGCGGGTTCAAAGTGGTTTCACTGCAGGGCAATCTGGCACAATCGCGCCGTCAGGCTGCAATTGACAGTTTCCGTCGCGGCAAGGCAAAGATACTGGTGGCAACGGATATCGCATCCCGCGGCATAGATGTGCTTCGGATTTCGCATGTCATAAACTTTGACATGCCTGACACAACGGATGCTTACACCCATCGCGTAGGGCGCACCGGACGCATTGACCAAACAGGTGAGGCGTACACGTTTATCTGCCCTGAGGATGCCGAAATGGTGCATGCCATAGAGCGTATGCTGGGAAAGAAAGTTGAGCGGCGTTTGCTGACTGGCTTTAATTACGATGTGGAAGCACCTAAAACTGAAAAGACCAGGCGTCCCGTTTCGGGTAATCGCATCGGAGGGCGGGCACCTGCTGCCCGCACCTCAAACAGCAGGGCAGCATATAACCGTGCGCCGCGTGCGCCTTTTTCAAAACCAAAAACGGCTCAACGTAATAGCACTCAACTGTCTTCATAGAGAATTGTTTTTTCAGGGGCGCTATTTTGCTTGCGGAGTGTGATAAACTGTTATCCGGAATATGACTGCCGTATGAAACGGCTGGCAAGCATGTATTTTGAGGTCTTGTAATGGGCGGAAAAGGCATACCACTAGGGCGCATATTTGGCATTGATTTTTGCATCAATCCCTCATGGTTGATTATTTTTATTTTCACCACATGGTCGCTGGCTGGCGGCTATTTTTCATCAATTTATCCTGACTGGTCGCCAGCAGCCAAGATATCCGCCGGGGTAATCACAAGCCTGCTGTTTTTTGCCTCGGTATTGGTGCACGAACTTATGCATAGTGTGGTCGCACTGCGCCAAGGTGTGGCAGTTAAATCAATCACGCTTTTTATCTTTGGAGGCATAGCTGAAATTGCCGAGGAGCCCAAGAAATCCTCGCATGAGTTTGTTATGGCACTGGCAGGACCAGCTGCCAGTTTGATGCTGGGTGTAATTCTTATCGGATTGTCACTGGGTTTTCACGGCATGGATGGAGTGGGTGGATGCATTGGTGTCGCAGCCTCCTGGCTTGGATGGGTTAATCTATCGCTTGGTGCCTGCAACATGATTCCCGGGTTTCCCCTGGATGGCGGGCGGGTATTGCGGGCGGTCCTCTGGGGACGTAGTGGCAATTTATGCCGTGCAACACGCATAGCGTCCATTGTAGGGCGTGTGGTGGCCCATCGGTATCATTGTTGTCGGCATATATTTCATTCTTACAGGCGGCTGGCTTACCGGCGTATGGTTTGCCCTAATGGGTTGGTTTCTATTTGATGCCGCGGTGGGAAGCTATCGCCAAGTGCAGCTTAATGACTTGTTGTCCAGACACAGGGGCCGGGAAGCCATGGAGCAAATCTGCGCAGCAGTGCCGCCGGACATGCATGCTGAGTGTTTGATTTCAGGGTATGCTTCACAACGTGCTCAGCAGTGCTTTGCAGTAATGAGCGGTGAGGCGCTGGAGGGGCTGGTTTTTTGCGATAACTTGCGCGCGTTAAAACGCAAGTCCCTCCACAAACAGACTGTTGCACAGCTGATGGTTCCGCAGGAGAAGTTGGTATGGGTTGACCCCGATGACGGGCTCGATATGGCGCTTAATGCCATGAGAGAAAATGAGATGTCTCAGGTTCCTGTCATGCAGGATGGAAAAGTGGTTGGTGTGGTGAATTATGAAAAATTGCAGTGGCTTATTGATGCGCACTCCAATAGGAAGCAGTAGTATTATTCCGAAATTCTTACAAAGAGCGCATGGTTAATTGATGCGACGATTTTACCTCAGACAGTGGTTTCTGCTGCTAGAAATATCATACTTGGGTTTGCAATACTACTTCAAATTATCGCAATTGGAGGATGGGTTATATAAGCAAGGCGGCGCGCTTCATCTTCTCGTGGGGGCGCCACCTATTATACCGGGTCCTTCTATCCTTGCTTTAGCTGCGGTTGCAGCCCATGCTTTTGTGAAATACCAGATGATACGCAAGAATATAGATGCTTTCAGCACGAAGAGATAGTGCCGCAGAAATGCATCGCATTTTTGAGGTGGTCTTATTTTTTGTCGTGATTATGCGGGCATTGTGATAAAATCTGCCTGTAAAACACTCATGGAGGTGGTCATATTATGCCGTCATTAGATATTGTCAGTTCTGTTGATATGCAGATGCTTGATAACGCACTCAACAATGTGAAGCGCGAGGTCGCTACGCGTTATGATTTCCGCAGTGTCAAAACTGAAATCACCCTTGATCGCAAGGGAAAATTGGTTCATATTGCCACGGGCGACGAGATGAAAGTGAAAGCCATCATTGATATTTTGATAGGGCAGTGCACCCGTCTCAAAATAGATCCGAAGATACTTGACCCGCAGAAGATTGAGGCGGCGACACAAAACACTGTGCGCCGCGACATAAAAATCAAAGAGGGCATTTCACGCGATACAGCACAGAAAATGGTCAAGTTTATTAAGGTGTCGGGGCTCAAGGTGCAGCCTGCCATTCAGGACGATCAGGTGCGTGTTACCAGTAAACAGATTGACGATTTGCAGACAATGATGCAGCAACTTCGCGAACAGGACTGGGATGTGCCTTTACAGTTTGTAAACATGAAGAGGTAGCTCCGCAAAATGATGTCACAAATATTGGATTAAACTTGCCACAAACATCGGAATGCACTAAAAGACTTAACTATTAGAAGCAGATGAGCAAAAGGCTCCATTGCCAGAAAACTATCTCAATGTGGCAATATCTGCTCACGGTCCTATTCTTCTGTGACGAGAAGATACTAGGGGAGTTGATGCCACGGGCGATGCGAAACTGATGTCAGAAACTGCAAAAGCCCAAGCATCAACCCCGTGACCTTGCCCCCGATCATTGCACCAATTTCAAAGTTAGTAATAGCATAAACTAAATTTGAAAGAGGTGATAACAATGTCGAGGAAAAACTACACAGCGGAGCAGATTATCGTGATTCTGCG
>WQXK01000049.1 GCA_009784845.1 Dehalococcoidia bacterium
TGTCGAGGAAAAACTACACAGCGGAGCAGATTATCGTGATTCTGCGGAAAGTAGAAGTGCTCTGCAATCAAGGAAAAACCATAGCTGAAGCGGTTAAGTCACAAGGGCTCCGTAGTATTAGCCATGCTTTCGCCCCAATGGTCTAAAGCATGTAAGGTTTGATAGCGCTCACTGGTTCGCAGCAACTCCTCATGTGTGCCCTCAAGAGCAACGCATCCGTTATCCATGAAAATAATATTGTCCATGCGTTGCATCCCTTGCAGGTGATGCGTGACCCAAATAATAGTTTTATCTTTGAGTATATCAAAGATTGTGGCTATAAGCTTTGCCTCCTGCTTTGGGTCCAACCCAATAGTCGGCTCGTCTAAGATTACAATCGGTGTTTTCTGCAGCAGTATGCGGGCAAGGGCAATACGCTGCCTTTCACCCCCTGAAAAACGGGCTCCGGCCTCCTCAACGGACGTATTTATTCCAAGCGGCAGACCATCTAGAAGTTCCTGCAATCCTGCCTGTGCTGCTGCCTTTTCTATTTCATCATCCGATGCAGCGGGATTTCCCAGCCGAATATTGTTCCCGATGGTAGTATCAAAGAGGTATGGGCGCTGGTTGAGCACACCTATGAGAGAGGCTGCGGCATCACTCAAAGAGGTGCAGGGCACGTTGTTCAACATAGCACTTCCGCTTTGGGGGGACAGATCGCCTCTGATTATGCCGAGCAAAGTTGATTTACCGGCACCGCTTGGACCAAGCACAGCAACCTTTTGCCCTTGTGCTACTGTCAGATTGAGCCTTTGCAGAACAGGACGGTCTATTTCGTATTGAAAACACACCTCTTGCAGGCAAATAGTGATTGGCTTACCCGTTAACACCTCCGGTGGCGTCGCCTGATTTGCCATAAGGGGCTCTTCCAAGCCGTTAATGCGCTCCAGGGAGTCCTGATATGAGGATATGTTGCTAAAGGCCTCAGGTATGGGGGCGAATGCATCCAGCATGGGAAACATAGCCAGCACGAAGGCGCCTATCCAACTGCTGCTGAGGGGGCCCTGTGAGGCAAGGTTTCTAATCCAAACCAGCATGGCAACCAATGCCACAGCGGCAAATACCTGCCATAAAAAATCGCGATTTCTGGAAAAGTGATTGCTTTGGGCGTGTGATAAGCGCAGCTGATTGTCGCTTCTTTCATAACTGGCTACAAAATCCTCCTGTCTGCCGCTGTACAGCCAGTCTCTTACTCCCAGCACTGCATCTGTTAACAATTGATACAGTTCATTGCGCATATCTTTTTGGTGGTAACGCCGTGCGCCATTTATTGCGAGGGATACCAGCGGCACGAGAATCAGCATTATGCCCATCCACAAGAGCATGAAAAGCGCGAAAATGACGCTGAATACGCCCAATGCCAGCACGACAATCAGATAAAGCAAAACGGCAACTATGGACGGGAAAATAATCCTAAGATACAGGTTTTGTATATGCTCTATGTCATCCGCCAGTATGCTCAGGATATCACCGGTTTTATGCCTGTTATGCCCGCGTGTGGCATGCGGCTCAAGCGCTTTATAGAGACGAACGCGCAAAGTTGACGTCATGCGCAAAACGAAGTTATGGCTTGCCAGACGCTCAAAGTAATGCAGGCTCGGTCTGGCAATTCCAAAGGCTCGCGTCAAGACAATCGGCATATAGATGAGAAGAATGTTTTCCGGTTGTGTTGCAGCCTCTGAAATCAGATAACCTGATATGAACATCAGTCCGCCGGCACAAAGAAATGTGAGCAAGCCCAAGAGTATGATTAGGCATAACAATCCTTTATAGCGCAGCAGATAGTCCCGCAACCACCGTGCCTGCGGCTTAAAATGCGTACCTTTGCGCTCTGCTGGTCTAGGCATTGCCGCTCCTTGTTTCTCTGTCGTCATATATTAGGGACTGGCAGGCTTGGTGCATAAGCAGTTCTTCAGGGCGACCTTGTGCTACGATGTGACCTTTGTGCAGCAGTAAAACCCAATCCATTTCACTCATCCAGTGCAGGCGGTGCGTGGCAAAAAATACCAAGCGCGATTGCATCAGATCAAGCATACTCTTTTTCAGCTCATATTCTGCTTCAATGTCGATGTGGGCTGTGGACTCATCGAAAAGCAGGATGCGGCGCTCATTATCCAAAAATGCACGCGCCAAAGCTACGCGCTGCTCCTCGCCGCCACTCAGTGCCCGCCCGCCTTCTCCCAGCATTTCATTTAATCCATTTGGTAAGGCATCAAGCAGTTCGTCCAAACTGGCTTTTTTTGCTGCCTGACGCACGTGTTCGTCTGTGGCGTGCGGTGCGTAAAAACGTATATTGTCGCCCAAAGTCGCCTGAAAAATATATGGATGCTGAGGAATATAGATGACTTGTTTTTGCCAGTCTGGGCATCTTAAATGCGCCATTGGTGCGCCGTTAAGCTGCATTTCACCTGTTGCAGGCGTTATAAACCCACCCAATAGTTCAATCAGTGTGGATTTTCCGGCACCGCTGGCACCAATAATTCCGATTTTCCCCAAGCCTTGGTGCGAAAAAGATAGCTTTTCCAGCCGGTGTGGTGCGCTTTCAACGTCGTCCAAGCGGGTTTCCCCAACTGTAACATCCGTTATTACAAGGCGCGCAGATTCTGTCCAAGGCGCAATATGCTGCTCGGTAAGACTTTCTGACAACTCCGGCATGCCCAGCACCGCTTGAATGTCATTCAAGGCTTTTTTGCCATCAAGTGTGGCGTGGTAGTCGCCTCCAAAATCCCTTATGGAGGCGAAATACTCGGGTGTGAGGACCAGCATGGTTAGGGCTGGTGCCAGCAACAAAGTGCCGTCCAGCAGGCGTAATCCAAGAAAAAGGGCAATGACGGCAACAGAAAGCGTGGCAAAAAAGTCCAGGGCGAAGCCTGACATAAACGCCACGGTTAGGGTGCCCATGGTTGCTTTGAGGTAGTTTTCGCTCATTTGACCTACCGTTTTAGCATAAGAGGTGCTCAGACCAAGCAACTTCAGTGTTTCCAGCCCGCGCAGTGAGTCGACAAAATGATTGTTCAGAATGCGGTAGCTTTGGTATCGTTTAGTGGCTCTGCTGCGCGCGACCTGTCCCAGCAAGAGCATAAATGCCACAATGACAGGAAGTGCCAAAAACATGGTAAGGGCCGACTTCCAGTCTAAAAATAATGCATATATAAAAATCATAGGAGGGATAATCAGTATGCTGATTGTCTTTGAGCCGAAAAGCGATATGTAGTTTTCAATCCGGCGAATTCCCTCCATATGCATGGTCACAAGATTGCCTGTACCACGCTTTTGCACGAAGCTGGGACCAAGGGCGAACATTTTATGCAACAGACGCAGGCGCAGGTTTTTGCCGGCTGTGCCGGAGTAGCCCTCCAGAATTTTCCCGCGCCACCAGTTCAAAACATGTCTAAGTAAAAAGGCCGACAAAAAAAAGGATACCGGCGCAAGTAGCGCCGATACCCTTTCACCTGACCAACAGCCAGATATGGCTAAAGCTAAAGAGTACGCCTGAACAATAACAGCGATTCCCTGCAAAAACGCGAGCAGAAGCAAAAGGGTACAGACCCTTTTGGAGCCGGGAAAGCGCCATAAATTCTTATCAAATATGCCAGATGCTCTCTTTTATTCCGCTATTTCCGGAGTGGTGCTAACGCGCTTGCGGAATACGTAATAACTCCAAATCTGGTAGGCTAAAACGAATGGCAAAATGCTAAAGGCAACTATTGTCATCAGCCCAAGCGTATAAGAACTGCTGGATGCCATCTCAATGGTCATATCATATGCCGTACCGAGCGAGCTTACCATAACTCTGGGATACAACCCTGCGAATAACAAAACAACAACCAAACACAGTGTGAGCCCTGACAGTACAAACGAAATGGCTTCCTTTTTGCGCAATACAGACAAATGGGCAATTACGCTTATGACTACGATAATCGCAAGAATGGCCACAATTACAGCTGCGCGAACACTAAAGAAGTCCGTATATGCGTATGTCAGCACGGCGAATGCCACCAGTCCGCCATAGAGCACCAGATAAAGTTTTTTAGCCAGCGCGGTTGCACGCTCGCGAACGTCACCCAAGGTACGCAAGCCAATGAAATTGAGACCGTGCAGGAGACAAAGCAGTGTTACCTCAACGCCGCCGACGATGGAATACAAAGAGATGTAATCCCAAAATCCGGCATACATGTTCATACTGGCGTCAATGGGCATGCCCTTGACCATGCTGGTGAATAAAACCCCAAGCAGAAAAGGCGGCAGCAAACTTCCGATAAACAGTGCCCAGTCCCATATGTTTTTGCCTGCCTCAGATTGTATCTTGGCTCTGAACTCAAAAGAAACACCGCGCAGTATTAATGCTAAAAGAACCACTGCCAAAGGAATGTAATATCCGCTAAACAAAGTGGCATACCAGTGGGGGAAAGCCGCGAAAATTGCACCACCTGCGGTTAAAAGCCACACCTCATTACCGTCCCAGAATGGTCCGATGGTGCGCACCAACTGGTCCCGCTCGGCGCGATTGCGCGTTATGAGGCGGGTTGCCATTCCAACACCGAAATCAAAGCCCTCCAAAAAGAAGAACCCGATAAACAAAACAGCTATTAAAATAAACCACAAGATTTGCAGACTCATTTGTTAAGCGCCTCCTTTCCATATGGGTCGATTAACACAGCTTGTTCGTCAACGTCTTGTTTGAAATAAGGTCCTTTGCACCACTCACGTTTGATTAGGAGTATGAGAACCGCCGCCAGAACGGCAAAAATTGTTACAAATGATATAAGGGAAAATAGTACGCCACCGGCAGAAACATTCGGTGATACCGATTGCTCAATGGTAAAGACGCCATAAACAGTCCACGGGTAGCGCCCCAACTCTGTTATGAGCCACCCTGCCGTGTTCAGAACAAAGGGTAAGGCTATAGCAGCCCCCATAA
>WQXK01000050.1 GCA_009784845.1 Dehalococcoidia bacterium
AGAATCACGATAATCTGCTCCGCTGTGTAGTTTTTCCTCGACATTGTTATCACCTCTTTCAAATTTAGTTTATACTATTACTAACTTTGAAATTGGTGCAATGATCGGGGGCAAGGTCACGGGGTTCATATTTCGTTCGTTATGGTGCGCCAATAATTTGTGCTTGAAATGGATTGATTATTCTTAGTTTTTCGTTAATGACCTGACCAATGCTTCTGTGGTAGCATATATTTTGAGGAAGGAAATCAAATTCTATGATGACGCTTCAAACCGCAATAGAATCCCGCCGCTCACGACGCAAATTTCTGACATCACCGCTGGACCCGTCCATTATGGCAAAGCTGCAGTCACTTATCGCAGAATACTACGCCGAAGAGGGCATGGATATGCGTCTTGTTTTGGGGAATGGTGCTGCGTTTAGTGGGTTGCGCAAAAGCTACGGTATGTTCTCCGGCGTTCAAAACTATGTCGGCCTAATAGGCGACAAGAACGACCTAATCAATACCGAAAAACTCGGCTACTATGGTGAGTTGCTGGTGCTTCACGCAACAGCGCTCGGGTTAGGCACATGTTGGGTAGGCGGGTCATTTCATCGCGCATCATGTCCGTTTGATTTACGTGAAAACGAAAGTGTTATCTGTGCCATTGCAATAGGAAACATATCACCAGAATTAGGTTTAAAAGAAAAACTCATCCGCGGCATTGTTCATCGTAAAACAAAAACCATAGAACAGATGTACACGTCATCCGATGCAGTTCCGGAGTGGTTTTTATGCGGCATGAAAGCCGTTCAGCTGGCACCTTCCGCAGTGAATAGGCAGCCCGTCATGTTTTGTTATGCGCAAGACAAAACCACAACAGCATCAGTCAAGGACATGACCGGCGACGGATTTGCCTTGGATTTGGGCATCGCCAAATTACACTTTGAGATTGGTGCCGGCGGCGGAAGATGGAATTTCGGCAATGGTGTCAGCTTTAAGAAGGACATTTAAACGCAGGGCGGTCGAAAAACACGTTCTTCCCTGTTGCGGCAAGCCCGATACCAAAACACACCTTCACGCTATCTGAAAACAACTTCAGCTTTAGCGCCGCCATACCGACGCTGAACATGATACGGTTGTCCATGCGACAATCCATCGCCTTAGCTGCAGCCGAGCCAACTGCTATTCCAAGGTCGTTAACCGACATGGCACAGGAAACGCCATCTTTTGAAGCAGCAGCGCAATTATCGGCGCCACACAATCCACAGTTCAACCCACGGGGCTCAACGCTTGTGCCTATAATTACAACGCAATGGCAGGCATCTATGTTGGCTGCATCGCGAATGAAGAATGTCTTACCGCCCTCACCAATCTCCCTCATTGTGGCTGTTAGCCTTGCCTTATCCTCACCATCCAGCAAGATTGTCTCGACCAAGTCCACACCGCACGCTTTGGGTGCCGTTCTCGCAGCCACCAGCATCATATTGGCCGTTTGAATTGCTGCATGCGTCTCAACCTCTTTGCTTGTGTAAATCATTTTGGAATCCTTTCTCCTTATACTCAAATACATTATATGTCAAAAACGCATCTGATGCAGCACCAAAAAAGTGCATTGATTACATCCCCTGCTCATCACTTATAATCTCACCCCAAAGACCATCTTTGTGTATCCTAATCATCTTAACGTAGCTAATGGTATTGGGTAGACATTCTCCGCCATCCGCATAGACGCGAATATACTGCGAGGTATAGCCACTCAAAACACCTTCTTGGCATTGTTCCCACAGCACCAGCAAGTCGTGACCTACAAAACGCAGATGAAACGCCTCGGCTTCTTCTTTTGCCAGTGCAAGCATGATGCGCACGCGCTCTTTTTTGACAACAGTTGAGACTTGCTCTTGCATGGCGGCAGTCTCGGTTTTCGGGCGGGCTGAGTAAGGAAACACATGAATACGGGCAAAACCTGTATTGCGGCAAAAATCCACGGTCTGTCGGAACTCATCATCAGTTTCACCCGGAAATCCCACTATAATATCAGTAGTAATCGCTGCATGCGGCAGGCTCTCTTTAATAAGCGCGAGCGCATTTCTGTAGCCCTTTGTATTATAAGCACGTCTCATACGCCTGAGCACACTGTCAGCGCCACTCTGCAGCGAGATGTGGAAGTGCTGGCACAAGCAGGGGTTGCGCCACAACGCTATTAACTCAGGCGTAATTTCATGCGGCTGCAATGAAGAAACCCGCAGCCGCTCAATTGCAGTTTCAGATAGTATTTGCCGCAACAGTCCTTGAATTTCCTGCCCATCTGCGGCATATGAGCCTATCTCTGTGCCGGTTAGAACCACCTCGCGATAACCCTCTTCGACGCGCTGCCTTATTTCAGATAAAACATCTTGCACAGGCTCACTTTTTTCACTTCCTCGCACCAGCGGAACGATACAATAAGAACAATGCCCATTGCACCCATCCTGTACCTTTACAAAGGCACGCGTACGGCTTAAGGTTAAAACCTGTTTGCTTTTGCATGAAAGCGCAAATTTCTCACGTATGATTTCAGGCAGATTCTGCTTAGCGTCATTTCCAAGCACTAAGTCTATTATCAGATCCGATGACAACGCTTGCGCGCGATTGGCATAACAGCCGATAGCCACTGCAAAAACCTGCGGGTTGCGCCGCTTGGCCAGCCTCAAAAGATGTCTTACCTTGCGGTCTGCGATATGTGTGACAGTGCATGTATTGAGAATATACACGTCTTGTTGCTCAGTCGGCGGCACAATACTGCATCCAAGAGCCATCAGCTGTCGCGCCAGTGTTTCAGACTCGGCTTGGTTTAGTTTACAACCCAACGTTTCAATGCTAACACGGATACTCTGCGGCATAACACTGTGTATTATATCAGAGAGTTCCTAGTATCTGCGCCTAGAAGCGCCCAAAATGCATCACGGCAAATACAAAGGAGTTTTGTAATGTAGCATCTGTCAAAAGCGTGTATATTTGCAGTACTTAAGGCTAACAGTGTTTTACACTATATTCAGTTCTGTGTTAAAGTACGCTCTAATCAGTCTTATTCATCAAATTACTTATGTCAAACACTGACCATAGAGTTGTTATAACCGGCATGGGCATGCTTACGCCACTTGGGCTCGATTGCGCGAGCACATGGCAGGCATTGATAAGCGGACAAAGCGGCATCGCTCCCATAACGCATTTTGATGCGTCACGTCACGAAACCAAAATCGCCGGTGAGATAAAGGGATTTGACCCCACCGCTTATATGAGCCCAAAGGATGCCAAGCGCATGGATCGCTTCGCTCAGATGGCAGTGGTAGCAGCTATGCAGGCACAGACGCAATCAGGGCTGACTATTGATAGCACAAATGTCGCTGACATAGGCACTGTTATAGGCAGCGGCATGGGCGGCATCACCACTCTTCTTGAGCAGGCACAGGTGCTGTCTGAAAAAGGACCTGACCGCCTCAGCCCTTTTACCATACCTATGGTAACCGCCGATATGGCAGCAGGGCAGGTTTCCATCATGCTTGGAGTGAAAGGTGCAAACTTTTGCGCCATGTCAGCCTGTGCTTCCGGCTCGGATGCTATCGGCATAGCCTCTGAAATGATTCGCCGCGGTGATATTTCAGCAGTGTTCGCCGGCGGTGCTGAGGCCGCCATAAACCCCATCGGCATAGGAGGCTTCAATGCACTGAGAGGGCTCTCAAAACGCAATGACACTCCTCTCACGTCTTCACGTCCATTTGATGCCACGCGTGACGGTTTTGTCATGAGCGAGGGCGCGGCAGTATTGCTTTTGGAAAGTCTGGAACATGCACAGAAACGGGATGCCCACATCCTAGCCGAGATAATATCGTACGGAGCCAGTGCCGATGCTCACCACATAACAAAGCCAATTGAGAGCGGTGAAGGCAGCATAAATTCCATGCAGCGCGCGCTCATGTGCGCCAGCTTAGCACCGGAGCAAATAGGCTACATCAACGCCCACGGCACATCAACGCAGATCAATGATGCCACAGAGACGTACGCTGTAAAGTGCGTTTTTGGTGCCCATGCATATAAAATCCCCATCAGTTCCACCAAGTCCATGACCGGACATCTTTTGGGTGCGGCAGGGGCTGTAGAGGCAGCTTTTTGTGCGCTGGCAATTAGGGACGGGATTATTCCGCCTACCATCAATCTGCATCATCCGGATCCGGATTGTGACCTGGACTATGTGCCAAATCAAGCGCGCCATCAGGAGATTAATCTCGCCCTTTCCAATGCCTTCGGGTTCGGGGGACACAACTCCACACTCATCATCGGGCGCTTTAACGAGGCACGTCGTTGAGCCGCAGCCGCTGGAATATTTTAGCGCCACTGCCGCAAGGGCATGCCCTTAGAGAGTCCTTTACACCGCTGATGGCACAGCTATTGTTTAACAGGGGATTAGACCAAACTGCAAAGGCAGAGGCTTTTTTCAGCGCGGATATGCGCCTTTGCGGCGACCCTTGGCAACTGCCGGATAT
>WQXK01000051.1 GCA_009784845.1 Dehalococcoidia bacterium
ATCATTAAGTCATCGACTTTATATGCACCCGTGCTGCATCCCGACAGAGGGAAAAGGAAAGAGGAAAGTATCAAAATTACTCCGAGTATTGCTGTAAGCTTTTTCATAATATTTGTTGCCTCCTTGGTTAGTGTAGTATTGCGTCAACCATTCCCACGAACGGATAGATTTCTTCTGGAAAGTTTTCTTTATAACCATCTCCGGTGAACAGGTATATGGGCAAGAGGTAGTCACTATTGGTGTCGTATGTGTAATTGAGCCCAACTCCGGTAATTACCAGACTTGTTAACAGGCGATAATTCACCACGCATTCCATGTTTTCCGTAGGCGGTGGGTCTGGGCTTGTAAGACGTTCTTTAAGAATCTCAAATGCTTCGTCGACATTCTTGAGTGGAACGTCAAATGCCGGCACGAGAGTAAACATATTCGTTTGCATGCTCAAAAGCGTGCCGTTTTCACCGATAACCATGCTAATGCCGCCGCCGTAAATGGCAATGCCGTTAATTGCCACGGAGAATGTTACCTCCGTGCCGACTGCGTTTGAGTTGGTAATGAGCCCGGTTGTGCTGTCAATGGTTTGTATCCAGCCTGCAGGAGTTGCTGTTATGGATACTACATTTTCATGGTATAATTTGTGCTCATGCAGCCATTTCGTGGCAAGGGTAATGCACTCCTGATCAGATGGTAGCTGGTTAGGTTTTTCCCAAAAGCGGTTATCGCTTAAGCGCACGGTGCCGTCAAGCCCAATTTCAAGGGTTTGGCTTCCATTGACAAATGTATAAGCCGAATGTTTTTCACCCGCCGGCAATACAGACAATGGACTACCTGTAAAGCCAAGTTGCTGGGCCAGATGAGACGCATAGTGGTCATTTACGACTGGACGAACAATTTTGTAGGCACCGAGCGCGGGCAACAATC
The DNA here is from genome assembly GCA_009784845.1 of Dehalococcoidia bacterium. Next base: position 919 of record WQXK01000051.1, read on the forward strand.
CTCGATAACTGTTTCCAAAGACAATGAGAGATTCCCAAAATATTTCACCATCTGATGCTTCATTGGACAAATGGCCGGGCGGTGAAGCATCAGACGCCGCATTTGAGTGGAGTTGTATGGTGATATCGACGGGAGGTGCCCCGGATGTCCCGAGTGTGTCGAATTCTGAAATACATAAGGATAGTTGCCTGAGGTAACAGATGACTTATCCCAAAGCATCCTCCCCAGAGGCGTTGCGTTTAGGGCAATAGCCGGCAACAGGATAACCAAGATTGCAAGTAGGGGAATGAACCTGAACATACTGTTATTTCTTACCATCGGTTGTTCGCGTTGAACAAACCGGTAAGAAGTCTTGCCTGCCATGGACGCGCCTAATTTTCCCAAATCTTCGTCAAAGCCCATAATCAGTCACTCCATTCCGATTTCAGCTTTTCCAATGCACGGTATACCCTTGATTTTACCGTTGAAAGCGGCATATTAAGGATGGCTGAGATTTCATCCAGCGTATAGCCCTGAAAATATTTCAGTGTCATAATTTTCCTGTCTTCCAAAGCCAAATTGCTAATCATGCTATAAAAACGCAACTCCTCGTCATTGAAGTCCTCAATAAATTGTATCTCAAATTCCTGAAAGTCCGTGGCGATTGTTTTATTGCTTTTCAACATGTTCTTGCATTCGTTAATTACGATGCGCGTTATCCATGTCTTTGCAAAAGTAACATCTTTCAGCTGATGACATTTTAACTGTTTTTAAATAAGCCTCCTGTAGTGCATCCTCGGCCGCCTGATGGTTTTTTGTAATAGCCAAGGCTGTGAGATACAGTTTTTTCTGATTTTCAATAAAGCAATTTGAAAGGGCATTCTTCAGTTCAAGAGAATCAACGCTCATTATCCAAATTCCCTTTACTATTTGACAATTGGCAGTACCAAAAAAGTTTCAAAAAATAAAAATATTTTTGTTTGGCGCCAACATAACACTTGTTTCCACGTACACATTATATAGTATTGATGAAATGTGTCTATTAGTGCTGCGCCGCATGATGGTTTGGTGCCTAAAAACGGCTTATTTATAACGTGGGCGTGGCGCATGCCCGAAGCATAGCTGACAGAAATGCGGGGGTCTAGCATTTTTTGTGCTTGACAATTTTTGCACGCCTGTGCTACACTCTCCAATTGCGTTTATTCATACGCTGGTGGCGTTCGCAGGAGTAAAAATTTGAACTGCGGGCCACGGAGTTTTACAAGGGATGAGCGGATAGTTCATCCCTTGAATTGTGGGAGTAAAGGGGAAAAAGCATTGCCCACTATTAATCAACTGGTAAGAAAAGGGCGGAAATCGGCCTCTAAGAGGACCAAGACGCCGGCGTTGAGATTTACTCTCAATGCACTGAAAAACAAATTGGTGCGCCGTAAAAGGAGTGCCCCGCAGAAGCGCGGCGTTTGCGTGCAGGTGAAAACCATGACACCCAAAAAGCCGAACTCAGCTTTGCGCAAAATTGCCCGTGTCAGATTGACGAATGGCATTGAGGTCACGGCCTATATCCCGGGCGAGGGGCATGAGTTGCAGGAGCACTCGGTAGTTTTGGTGCGCGGCGGACGCGTTCCTGATCTGCCGGGCGTGCGCTATCATATTATTCGCGGCACGCTGGATACCACCGGTGTTGCCAACCGCAAGCAGGGTCGTAGCAAGTACGGCGCCAAGAAGTCCAAGGGCGCTGAAACGGCTAAGAAGAGCTAGGAGGGAAGATGCCTCGTCGCGCATTTATTCACAAAAGAAAATTTGAAGCTGACCCCAGGTACAACAGTGAACTTGTGGCAGTTTTTATCCGCAAGATTATGCTGGGCGGCAAGAAGAGTACCGCTCAGAGTGTTTTTTATGATGCAATGGATATAATCCAGGAAAAGGAAAGCAAGGATCCATTGTCAGTGCTGCAACAGGCAGTAACCAACTCCACGCCACTGCTTGAGGTTCGTCCGCGCCGCGTGGGTGGAGCAAACTATCAGGTGCCTGTCGAGGTGCGCAAGGGGCGCGATCAGGCGCTGGCATTGCGCTGGCTTATCAAGGCATCAAGGGATCGAAGCGGTAAGTCCATGGCTGAGAAGCTGTCATCCGAATTGATTGACGCATCCAAGGGGCAGGGCTCTGCGGTTAAAAAGCGCGAGGAAACGCACAAGATGGCCGAGGCCAATCGTGCTTTTGCGCATTATAAGTGGTAGATTTGAGAGAGGTATAAAACATAGTTTCTCGGTTAGGTAAAGGATTCAGATTTCATTATGGTTAGTTTGGCTCAGAATTTTCCGAAAGATAAGATACGCAACATTGGCATCATCGCTCATATTGATGCCGGTAAGACAACAACTACAGAGCGTATTCTTTTTTATACCGGACGCACGTATAAGATCGGCAATACCGATGAAGGCACTACCGTAATGGACTGGATGGACCAGGAGCGTGCCCGTGGCATCACTATTTGTTCCGCTGCGACGACATGCGAGTGGAAAGACCACAGATTTAACCTTATTGATACCCCGGGACATGTGGATTTTACGGCAGAGGTTGAGCGCAGTCTGCGCGTACTGGACGGCGGCGTGGTGGTTTTTGACGGTGTGGCCGGTGTGGAGGCTCAGTCCGAGACGGTTTGGCGTCAGGCCGACCGCTATGGCGTGCCGCGTATATGCTTTGTCAACAAGCTGGATCGCACAGGGGCTGACTTTTTCCGTTGCGTTGGCATGATTGAATCGCGCCTTAAGGCGCATCCGATTGTTATTCAATTGCCGCTGGGGCGCGAGTCGTCTTTCATCGGCTTGATTGATTTGGTTGAGGGCAAGGCTATTGTTTATGAAGGCAAAGCTGAGAATGCTCCCAAGTGCTTGGATATTCCCGAAAAGGAAAAGGCCAGCTATGAAGAGCACCGCCAGAAGATGCTTGAAAGCCTGTCTGAGGCGGATGACCAAATTATGTCGGACTATCTTGAAGGCAAAGATATTAGCGTTGCCGACATCAAAGCGGCCTTGCGCCGTGTTGCCATCAGCGGAAAAGGCATTCCGGTGCTGTGCGGCTCATCTTTAAAGAACAAGGGTGTTCAGCCGTTGCTGGATGCCATTATTGATTACCTACCTTCGCCATCTGATAAGGCTGAGGCTCAGGCCACAGAAGTCAAGACGGGCAACAGTGTTGCCTGCCCCATACGCGATGATTCCCCCTTGGTGGCGCTTGCCTTTAAAATCGCAGCGGATCCTTTCGTGGGTCGGCTGGTTTATCTGCGTATTTACTCCGGCACCATCACTGCCGGAAGTACTGTTTTGAATGCCACACGCGACAACAAGGAACGCGTCGGGCGTCTGCTTCTCATGCATGCCAACCATCATGAGGAAATTGAGTCGGCTAATGCCGGTTCCATCGTAGCTACCATGGGCAGCAAAAACACCTTTACCGGAGATACGTTGTGTGATATTTCGCATCAGGTGTTGCTTGAGGCTATAAGTTTTCCGACGCCGGTTATTTCCGTGGCTGTCGAGCCCAAAACCCGTGCAGACCGCGATAAGATGATCGATGGTTTGACCAAGCTCGCCGAGGAAGACC
>WQXK01000052.1 GCA_009784845.1 Dehalococcoidia bacterium
GCTCACCAACTGGCATAGCCGGCTGCTGTCGTTTGCCCTTTTGCTGCTGCTTTTACTTTTCGTAATTGTTGTGGCTGTTTCTATCGGCAGCGTCAAAATACCCCTTGGTGAAATCTGGCGCATTTTGCTTTACAAGCTATCTTTTTCGCATATTTCACTTTCTCCAGATTGGAGTGCCGGTACTCAAACTATTGTGTGGAATGTGCGCCTGCCGCGTGTATTGCTTGCCGGAACGGTGGGTATGGCACTCTCCGTTGCCGGTGCAACGTATCAGGGCCTTTTCCGCAATCCTCTTGCTGATGCCTATCTTATCGGTGTGGCGCAGGGTGCGGCGCTGGGTGCCGTCATCGGGTTTTTGGTACCTCTTGGAGGTCTTGCGTATACCTATGGTTTGATACCTGCGCTGGCTTTTGTCGGTGCTATGGCAAGCGTTATGGTGGTCTATGGCCTTGCGCGGGTAGGTAAAACACTGCCTATGTCCACTCTCATCTTGGCAGGTGTGGCGCTGGGGGCACTCCTTGGTGCCGTGGTGTCTTACCTGACGCTTACCGGCGGCGGTAATATCACTCACGGCATACTCTTTTGGCTTTCCGGCAGCTTCAACGGCGTGCAGTGGAAGGAACTGCGCATAGTATTTCCCATTGTGAGCACCGGGGCTCTTTTTATCATGCTTTTCGGGCGCTCGCTCAATATCATGCAGCTGGATGAGGAACAGGCGCAGCAACTCGGCGTAAACGTTGAGCGCCTTAAACTCATTCTGCTTGCCGCCGCTACATTGATAACGGCGGCATCGGTGGCATTTGTGGGCATAATCGGCTTTGTCGGCATCATTATCCCGCATATTGTGCGGCTGATATGGGGGCCGGATTACCGCTTTTTGTTGCCGCTTTCCATCGTTTGCGGTGCAATATTTCTCATTTTGGCCGATATGCTTGCGCGCACACTTTTGGCACCGGCCGAAATCCCCATTGGTGTGATTACGGCCATTGCCGGAGCGCCTTTCTTTCTTTACCTGCTGCGGCGCAAAGCGCGCATGCTTTTCTGATGGTGGGTTATGCTTAGAATAGACGTAAATAACCTTTCACTGGCTTATGACTCCAATGTTGTGGTGCGAGATATTAGCTTTACCATGGAGCCCTCTCGCATAACAGGGCTGGTTGGACCTAATGGTTGCGGTAAATCAAGCATCATAAAAGCACTCAGTCGCGTATTACGTCCGTGCTCGGGCAGTATCAGGTATAACGGCCGCGATGGTGACGCAATCTCGCGTCGCGAACTTGCCTGCATGCTGGGTGTTGTGCCGCAAATTCCGCTTTTGCCGGGCAGCTTCACGGCTTTTGAGGCGGTGCTGATGGGGCGCAATCCGCACTTGGGGCTATTTCAGTATGAGAGTGCCAAAGACTTTGAAATTGTGAAACAGGCTTTGGTGAGCACGCATACGCAGCATTTGGCACAGCGCCGCATTGGTGAGCTTTCCGGAGGCGAGATACAGAGCGTTGTTATCGCACGCGTGCTGGCGCAGCAGACGCAGGGCATTTTGATGGACGAGCCTACATCAAACTTGGATATCGGGCGACAGATTGAAGTGCTTGATCTGATGCGCGGCTTGTGCCGAAGCAATAACTTGATGATAGGTCTTGTGTTGCATGACCTTAATTTGGCGGTACAGTACTGCGACCATCTGATTCTCTTAAATCAAGGACAGATTGTGACGCAGGGTGCTCCTTCGCAGGTGGTGACACAGGAAAACATTCTTGCTGTGTATGGTGCGGGCAGTGCGGTGCATATTATTGATGGCTTGCCTGCAATTCTGCCGCGTGCCGGGAGTTCGGCATTACAAATTGGTGAAAAACTGTTTTGTCGCAGTTGAATACGCTTGCATTGTAAGCGTATTGGTTTATAATGCTGAACATATGTAGGTGGGATGATTATTATGGCATTAACGAGTGCCACTGTTCGTATGGATGAGGATTTAAAGAAGCGGGCAGAAATGCTTTTTGAAGATATGGGGCTTAGCATGACGACTGCTTTTACAATTTTTGTCAAAGCAGCTATTCGGCAAAACATAATACCGTTTGAAATAGCTGGCGATACGCTTTATTGTGAAAGAAATCAATCGCATTTGAATGAGGAAATGCTTGGCTCTGGTGTGCATACAACAAGCAGAAATACTTGACGTTGAGGACTGAGAGCGTATAATCAGAATGCGCCACCTAGTGCTTTTGATTATAGACTATCATCACCAGAGGCTGATACTGGTCGGGTTAACATTGTTGCGGGATAGTCATTGGAGGCATGCAAACTATGATAATACGAAAAACCATAGCGTTACTCGTTGTGCTTGCTATTTCGGCGGGGGCTCTTGCAGCTTGTGATTATATTCCAAGAAATACTCCTCAACACAGTATCCCTCGAAACAACTTTCCTCAAGATATCATTCCTGAAGAGATTGGCGGCATCAAGGCATATCTCATAGGCGGGTTGTATGGGAATGATGGAAATTCGGTTTTTATTTCCAGCATTGACGAATTGCAACACTGCGCTGGAAAGTTGCTTTGAGTGGTATTGCTGAAAAATACACGGAGTCATTTTTTGAAAGCAGCCAGGTACTGATGGTATTCTTCCCTGCAGGAAGTAGTGGACATCGTTTTAAGTTCGGTGGTTTTGAATATGACAATGGGGTTATTTTGGTAACGATTGAGCAAACGGCAACGGGGAATACTGCTGATATGGCTTATTGGCTTGCTGTAATTGAAACCGGCTCGAGATATTCAACCGATACGCCTGTCATGGTAAATGGGCGGCTTTCTGTGCCTATGTCGAAAGAAAACTGGCCGAGAGTGTTTAAGCCGGAGCAGTTCATTTCATTTACAAACACAAACCCCGGAATCCGTCCAGGTGATTGCGATATCATCGATACAGAAGATGGCTGGGTTATGGTAGGCTCGGAAATTGGTTGGTCATCCAATGGATTCATCGCGAAATTCGATAAAACCGGAAGGAAAATTTGGGAACGATATATGACGATGACCGGCGGAAGCATACAATCTCTTTGCAGAGTTATTGAACTTTCAGACGGATATTTGATTGACATAGGGTTTATTTTAGATGGATATAGATATTGGTATTTTATTAAATACGATAAAAGTGGTGAACTGGTTTGGATGAAGCAACAAACAGTTAGTCGCGTTAGGTCATTTAAGGGAGGTTTTGTAGGGATTTGCTACGATAGTGAAGGACTATGTATCGCCCAATTTGATAATGATGGCAATGAAATACTGAAACGGAATATTAGCTCACAGATACCAGATATGAATAATTCATCAAATTACCAATTTTGTTTGCTGCCGAATAGCGATGGGTTTTTAATTCAAGGTCGTTTAGATTGGCTTTCTTACGAAACTTGCATGATTTCAGTTACGGCAGATGGGACAGTGCGGTGGTGCAAGAATATAGGGGCTTGGAATAATAACAGATTCATTGCAACTGAAAACCGAATTATCAATTTAGAACTGAATTCTGTGCAAATATATGATTTTGAAGGCAATCTCGTCAGCGAAACAGAACTACGGATTAAGGAAAACCACTATCATGATTCTAAATCAGCCAATAAAATAGGTGATAATTATTTTATAACCGGATACTATTCGGATGGTCATTCAAGTTATTATGTTTTGGGGTTTGATTCATTCGGAAACGTTATATTTGAGATTCCGCGGCATAATGCGGCAGGTAAAGGGTATAGTGTTTCGTATCACGGATGCGTTGCAACCAACAACGGCGTTGCTGTTTTGGCAGGATACCGCAATTACGGTGATCCTGTGACTGTTGGTCCGCACGAAATAACGCTACACTTTTTGTATTATGATTTAATGACAAAAACCTACACTGAAAGTCCGGCGCTTTTATAGCGAACTTCATACATGCAACTTTCTGCATCGCGATGATATCGTGTAAATGAAAGTCCTATGGTTGGTCTAGCCGGTCTGTTTTTATGCCTTGTAGTTAGAGCAAGGCTTCTACTTTGCTCTGCAGTGCCGATTCCGGTAGCGCCCCGATTGCGGTATCGACGACCTCGCCGTCCTTAAGGAAAATCATGTTTGGAATGGACATGACGTGGTATTTTGCAGGGACAGTTTTATTTTCGTCAACATTCAAACGGCAGAATTTTACTTTGCCGTCGTATTTTTCAGATAGTTTTGTAAGAATTGGCTCAACC
>WQXK01000053.1 GCA_009784845.1 Dehalococcoidia bacterium
CAACTGGACCAGAACGTATAGAACTGTTGTGAGAATAACAGTGCCAAGTATCGTGTTCATATCGCGATTAAAAACAGCGTCAGCAGCAAGCCTGCCGATGCCCGGCCATGCAAACACAGATTCCACAACTACGGAACCCGCAAGTTGTGCGCACAAAGATGACCCGGCCGCAGTTACGATCGGGATCCATGCATTGCCCAGCGCGTGCTTTCTTATTACAGCTTCTTCAGGCGCCCCTTTTGCTCTGGCAGTACGCAAAAAGTCAGCTTTCAGAATATCCAGCATGCTGGAACGGGTTTGCCGCGCAGTGGAAGCTGTCAGTGAAAGCGCTGAACAAATCGCGGGCAAGATGATGCTGCGGATGCCCGCCTGATTGCCGGCCGCCGGCAGCCACCCCAGATACCCGGAAAACAATACGATCAATAACAGCCCGATCCAGAATACGGGCATGCTCATACCTATCAAGGTAATAACAGACGCGAAAGTATCCGCCAGCTTTCCTGAGTTTCTGGCAGCGATTATCCCCATCGGAACTGCCACCGCCAGACCTATGACCAGCGCAGTAAATGACAAAATCAATGTGTTTGGCAGCCTTTGAATGAACATGTTCCAAACGCTGAGCCCGGTAAGATGCGACACCCCCAGATCGCCTTGCAGGAGATTGATCATGTAAACACCATATCTGTAAAACATTGTTCTGTCCATATTGTGTTCCCTGATAAGTTCCTCAATTTCTTCAGGGGAAATATCTTCGGCTCTTGCAATAATTGCTGAAACAATGTCGCCCGGCGCCGCTTCAAGGAGCGCAAACACTAAAAACGATACAGCAACTATGACAGGTATCAAGAGCAGTATCCGCTTTAAAATAAAATAAACCATTGTTACACATCCTCATTTCAGGACAACTCCTGAGTTGTGGGGGTGCCTATGACAGACACCCCCATAAAGTATGCTTAGGGTAGATCCTTAGTCCTCAAGGATCATGTAAATGTTTCTGAAGTCATGAGCCGCAGGATCCGGGTTTGCGATTATGCCGCCTACGCCGTTAGCTGCAACGTTGCCGAATACGCGCCACATGAGGTTTTGATATGCCAAAGATTCAGCAACGATTTCCTGAACTTCTCTGTACATCGCGCCTCTGGCGTTTTCGTCAATCGTTGATTTTGCTGCGTTGAGCAGTTCCGTTACGCGCGGGTCAGTGAACGAAGCCCTGTTTTGGGCGCCGCCTTCGAGGAACGCAGCGCGGGAGCTGCCTGCCGAAGGTGTTATCAGCGTGAAGAAGCAGACGATCTGGTGATCTGTTCCGCCATAATGCGCATGCATTGGCAGAGCGGAAGATTCCATATCATTTACAAATGCGTTGATGCCGATTTCTTCCAGTTGCATCTGGACGATCTGAGCCATCCTGATGAAGGTTATGATTGCCGCAGAAATCTCAACTGGCTCGCCATTGTAGTTGCTCTGTGCAAGATACTCGCGGGCGAGTTCAAGGTTGCGCTCCGGAAGCTGGATATTGGTGTTGCGGAATTCTGTACCTATACCCCAGAATGCGCCATCCCTAAGATCGCCGTCTGCCCACTGGCCGGCTGCGCCAAAGGCGATAGCAGGACGGTCAAGTGCATGGGCAACTGCTCTGCGGAAGTTGTAGTCGCCTGTGATCGGGTCATTGAGGTTAAATGCAAGCCCCTGCGGGTCGTTACTTGTTGTTGTAAAGACTGTGAAGTCCTGGGTGTTGTCAAGGAACCATGCCATGTCGTCAGCCGGTGTGCCGAAGCTCAGGTGCGCTTCACCGGTTTGCATCATGACTGTACGCGCAGGCATTTCAGGCACAAAGCGGAAACGGACTTGTTCGGTTCTTGGAGGGCCATCCCAGTAGTTGGGGTTAGCGCGCAAAAGTGCATAGTCAAGTGTGAGGAACTCTTCGACCATGTAAGGACCTGTGCCAATGTGCGGGCCTGTATCAGGATTTGCCTGGATCGCACGCTGGTTCAGTATGCCTGCCGGCGGCCTTGCGATACTGTACAGGAAGTCAACGTCGATGTCGCTCAATGTGATCACGAGTGTGTATGGATCGGGAGCAGTCGCACTCACGACGTCGCGCCAAATTGAAGATGCATTGGAGCCGGCGAATCCAGCGTCACCCTGCACTCTGTTGATGGTGTAGATTACATCTGCTGCTGTGAAGTCGTCGCCATTGTGGAATTTTACGCCTTGACGCAGATTGAATGTGTACGTCTTCATGTCGTCTGACAAAGTCCAGTCAAGTGCGAGACCCGGCTGGTATCCTGCGATTTCAGGATGGTTTTCGATCAGCCTGCCGTGGATCATTGTGAGGACCCAGTTTGTGCTGGTTGGATTTGCCCCGGGCATGTGGGGGTCAAGTACGCCGATGTTGTTGTTGTCTACGATGATGTGGATATAGTCTGCAAGATTAGAGTCTTCAAGGACATCTTCATCGACGTCGATGGTGACGCCGCCGCTTGCGCCCGGTCCAACAGCCGCTCCAGGTCCTTGACCCGGATTTGCTGCCGGTGGTGCTATTGTGGGTGGTGGTCCGCCGCCGCCTGCGCAGGCCGCTAAGAGTGCGAGGCAAAGAACGGCGCTAAGGGTCAATGCAATAAGTCGTCTGGTTTTTTTCACTTTTTTTCCTCCTCAAAAATTTTTGGATTCTGTTGTGTGGATTTATAATCTGTCTACAGTAACGCATTAAAGCGCTGCTGTGGACAACGCCACACAGTAATCTAACACAGAATCCTCGTACTGTCAACAAAAAAGCTGTTATCATTATCAAAAAATAGCACTTCTTTTTGCGCTAGATTTGTATTATAATACGCATATTGTAAAACAAACTATTAATGAGGAGGATTTTTCAATGGCTGCAAGAATGACACAGGTCGCGCCGGTTATGTTCGGAGTGGGTGCTCTCGCGTCGCTGGGCGATCAGCTAAAGATGCTTGAATCAAAAAAAGCGATAATCATTACTGACAAAGGTGTTACAGGCGCAGGCATAACTTCAAAAGTTGAAAGTGTGGTAAAAGAAGCCGGGGTGCAGTGTGCCGTCTATGACGATTGCCTGTCAGATGCGCCAACGGACACTATCCCATTGGTTGCCGGTGCAGTTAGGGCGGCAGGCGCCGACGCTATCATTGCGCTGGGTGGCGGAAGCAGTATAGATACAGCAAAAGCGGCTTCGCTTATCATTAAAAACGATAGGCCGATCACACCGGACATCACAGCGCCTGACAAACCGCCCGCTCCCGATGTCCCGATCATAACGATACCTACGACGTCAGGTACAGGGAGTGAAGTGACTATTGTCGGCGTCGTTTCCGATTCAAAGACGTCACAAAAATACGGGGTGTTCATTTCAGGGGCTACGCTTGCTATCGTCGACCCGGAACTGACAATTGGCGTGCCGCCGCATCTCACTGCGATGACGGGGATGGACACTATCTCGCATGCGATTGAAGCTGTAACCGGCGTGCAGCGCAACCCCATGTCGGACTTAAAAGGGTTTGAAGCGCTGCGGCTTGCAAATGCACACCTTTTTGATGCTGTCAGGGATGGGAAAAATATCGTTGCCCGTGAAGGGATGAGCCTTGCCAGTTGCTTTGCCGGCATGGCGTTCAACGACTCCGTCACCTCACTCAGCCATGCAATATCACAAGCTATTGCAAAATCGCTCCATCTGCACCACGGTTTGATCTGTGGGCTTGCAACACCTGTGCAATTGGAGCTTTATGCAACGGCGATCCCGGCGCGAATAAGGAAAATCGGAGAAATATTTGGCGCGGATATACCTTATGACGCTACCAGAGAGCAAATCGGAAGGATCGCCGCTGACAGGATAAGGGAGTTTATGAGCAGCATAGGTATTCAGTCCTTCGAGCAACTTGGATTCTCCAGAAAAGATGTGACCAAGCAAACCGATGCTTTGATGGAAGAGTTTATGATCCAATTCGCACCTATCGAAATAACACGTGAAGTTGCAGAGGCCGCACTGGACAGAATGTGCGACTATTGCGGCGCCGACTGATATTGGTTGTGGATATGATTGGAAAGATTCAGAATAACAGTGAGCCTGAACAGCTCAAACAAA
>WQXK01000054.1 GCA_009784845.1 Dehalococcoidia bacterium
AAATGAGCCCATCATCATAGATATCGGTGCAAAATGCGGCGGGTATATCAGCGACCTGACACGCACGCTCTTTCTCGGACAAGAGGACGCGCAATTCCGCATGGTTTATAACACTGTATTGCAGGCACAAACGGCAGCGATAGAAAACATCCGTGCCGGAATGAGCGGTAGCGAAGCTGACAGTATGGCTCGTTCCGTTATTGATGCAAATGGGTTCGGGGATAATTTCGAGCATGGTTTAGGGCATGGCATCGGGCTTGCCGTGCATGAGGCCCCGCGTATAGGGGTCATATCCAAGGACATCTTACAAAATGGTATGACATTTACCATAGAGCCGGGCATCTACCTGCCGGGATGGGGCGGTGTGCGTATTGAAGACAGTGTAGTACTGGAAAATGGTAAAATAAAAACACTTTCCGCAGCAGGTAAGTGACGCCTCTTATGACTGAAAGGGAAATAATTTGATTAAAGTTGACCTTCACATTCACACGCATTATTCCGGTGATTCGGATATAACATTTGAACAGCTTGTGGAGCGCTGCCAAAAACTAGGGCTCGGAGCTGTCGCCATAACCGATCACGGCACAGCCGATGGGGCATTGTCTATGGCATGCCAGCCTGCGCCATTCAAGATAATCGTTGGTGAAGAGGTGGCATCCAGTGAAGGCGAAATCATTGGGTTATTCCTCAAAGAAAGCATCCCCAACGGGCTTTCACCAGAGGAGACCATTCGGCGCATACGCGCGCAGGAAGGGCTGGTATGCATACCTCACCCATTCGACCGCTATCGCTCATCTGCCATGAAAGGCGCCACTTTAGAACGTATCGCAGGACAAGTGGATATTATAGAGGTGTTCAACTCCCGTACAATTCAAATGCAAAACCTGAAATTGCCAAAAGAGTTTGCCATTAGGAACAAGCTATTAGTCGGGGCAGGCTCGGATGCACATGCAATAGCGGACATAGGACGTGCGTACGTCACTATACCGAACTTTGAAAACCTCCGCGAGTTTCTGCAAAGCATGGCGCAAGCCCAAATATACGGCAAGCGTCCATCAATGGCAACATATTTTCGCAGCCTGCTGCGCCAGATCCGCAAGCGATTCAGGCGCAAACACTAACGCTCATCAAAACCAGCGTTGCTACAAGCCGCTATTTATCTTTTGGCGCAGGTTTGGTCAGAACCTCATCAATTAGCCCGTACTCCATCGCCTGAATCGGATTCATATAGAAGTCACGGTCTGTATCATGCGTAATCTTATCCATGCTCTGACCGGTATTTTCCGCAAGAATTTTGCGAATAATCTCCTGTACACGCAAAATCTCACGGGCAGCAATTTCAATATCCGTTGCCTGACCTTGGGCACCGCCAATAGCCTGATGCATATGGATGGTAGCATTGGGCAAAGCAAAGCGCTTGCCTTTCGCACCGGAGCACAACAACACCGTAGCCATACTGGCAGCAAGCCCAACACAAATAGTAGATACCTGCGGGCGAATAAGCTGCATGGTATCGTAAATTGCTAACCCGGCATTGATCACGCCACCCGGAGAGTTAATATAAAGGTTGATATCCTTATCCGGATCCTCGCGGTCAAGAAAAAGCAGTTGCGCCACAATACTGTTGGCTACCTGATCGTTAATCGGCGTGCCGAGTATGACAATGCGCTCTTTGAGTAGTAATGAATAGATATCATACGCCCGCTCACCGCGCGCGCCACTTTCAATAACCATAGGAACAACGTTCATAGAATCCATAACACATGCCTCCTGTGCTCTTAATCTGCCTTGGCTTTATCCGCCAATACTTGTCTGGCTTTTATTGCAATCAACCACCGCCGCAGCTTTTCGCGGCTTTCAGGCTTATTAAGATACGTAGTCTTTTCCTGCAAATCTTTCAGGCCTTGCGGAGTGTCAGCTTGATCTGCATAACCTGCAGTTATTGCCGCTATCTGCTTGTCCACATCAGCTTCAGCCACCTCAACTTTGTCTACCTCAACAAACTTTGAAACAACTAAATTGCGCTTAACGCGTTGCTCTGCCTGTGAACGATATGACTCACGCAGCTCGTCATTTAATGTATCTTTCAGAACTGCTTTGCATTCTTCTTCGCTACGAGTATAGTTGCGTATGCGCTCAATATACTCATTCACCATGTGATTTATTTCATCCTCAACTAAAATGGGGGGGAAAGCAATTTGGCTTTTTTCTACCAAAGCGTCTATAACTTTTGTCTCAAACGCCTCTCTTTCTTTCCCCTCCGCGCGAGCCATCAAATTATCGTGTACATTTTGGCGCACAATATCAATCCCAGCACTATCAGGGTCAAGCCGGCGAGCGAAATCGTCATTTAACTCAGGCAACTTCTCGCGCTGCACGTCAGTAATTTTGACATGGAAACAAATATTCTTGCCAGCAATCGCCTTGTCATGAAAAGTATCCGGCCAAGCAAGAGTGAACTCCTTCTCATCGCCCGTCTTCAAGCCTTCTAGTTCCTCAGAAAATCCTGGTGCAGGATAACGAAAATTAGGTCTGAGCTGGAACGTATCCCCTTTAGCAACGATATATGGCTCACCTTCGACGTCGCTCTCAATATCCATCACCACAATATCTTCCATTGCTGCCGGTTCACCAGTCGAAAACAGCGTAGCATCTTCCTTCTGCGCATGCTTTAGGATATCCTCTACTTCGTTACCGGTGACTTCCACAGGATTAGGTTTCATCTTGATAGAGTTGTAATCTCCTAGGGTAATATCCGGAGGTAGCGGTACAATCGTCTCAAAAACAACAGGCTCACGACTGATGAGGTTCACAGAAGGATTAGCATATGCTTTAATCTTATTCTCTACCATCATCTCATCCATTACACTGGGCACATACTCTTTCATCGCATGATCAAAAAGAGCCTCACTGCCGACATGCCGTTCCAACACGTCACGCGGTGCCTTGCCCTTGCGAAAGCCATCAATAGCTACTTCTTTCACCAACTGTTTGTAGGCACTGTCCAGCATCCCTTCTAGCTCATCCGCCTCCAACTCCATCTTGAAGATTTCTTGATGAGTCTCATTTTTGTGCTCTAGTAGTTTCATATTAACCTTTCACTCCTGCTAATTATTCTTCAAGCAATTGTATATGCACATCTTCCAGCTGCTCCGCAGTCGCAAACGCAGGAGCACCAAAGAGCATATCCATCGCATTTTGATTCTTGGGAAAAGGTATCACGTCACGAATATTATCCGTGCCAGAAAGCAACATAACCAAGCGATCCAGCCCAACAGCAATACCGCCATGTGGAGGAGCGCCATACGAAAAAGCCTGCAGTAAATGACCAAAACGCTCATCTATGTCGGCATCGTTATAACCCATCACATGGAAAATCTTGCGTTGTAGCCATGCCTGATGAATACGAATCGAACCACCGCCTACCTCATGCCCATTGAGCACGATGTCATAAGCACGAGAGCCGACTTTGGACGGCGCACTATCCAATAGCGGGATATCCGCATCAAGCGGCGCAGTAAACGGGTGATGTGTCGCCTGCCAGCGGTTAAAGTCCTTATTCCATTCAAGCAAAGGAAAGTCCTCCACCCACGCAAAAGCAAACTGCTCAGGGTCAGCCAATTTGAGCCTTTGCCCCATTTCCTGGCGAAGCCTGCCAAGAGAATTTGTAACCACACTGTCTGTATCGGCCACAAATACAATTAGGTCACCAGGTTTGGCGCCGACACAAATAGCGATTTGCCTAACCTGCTCCAGCGTAAGATATTTGGCGGCTACAGATTTAACGCACTCCAAAGTCAGTGCCTCTAAAGAAGCGCATTCGCCCAAAGCCAAACTCAGCAACCCCTTAGCTCCATAGCTCTGTGCAAGCTCAGTAAGATGCGCCAATTCCTGACGCGAATAAGCAGCGCAACCTGGCAAAGCGATAGCCTTTACCTTACCGCCTGAGGCAAGTGTATTTTTGAAAACGCCAAACTCACTTTCAGCCACAATCTGTGAAACATCTCCAATGCGCATGTCAAA
>WQXK01000055.1 GCA_009784845.1 Dehalococcoidia bacterium
AAAGTTGACGAATATTCCCTGCGCCGTCTCCGGGCGCATATAGACCACGGCGGCAGCATACTCAACAGGTCCCATAAAGGTCTTGAACATAAGGTTGAACTGGCGCGGCTCGGAAAGAGGGCTGCCGCAGACAGTGCATTTTTGCTCTTTCAACTCATCGGCACGGAAGCGCAAATTGCATTTCTTGCACTCAACCAAAGGATCCGAAAAACCCGAAAGATGCCCTGACGCCTCCCACACGCGCGGATGCATAAGAA
The DNA here is from genome assembly GCA_009784845.1 of Dehalococcoidia bacterium. The sequence goes on from WQXK01000055.1 coordinate 258, forward strand.
TGGACGTATCAATTCCGACAACATCATCTCGGCTCTGCACGATAGTATGCCACCAGGCATTCTTGATGTTGCGTTTCATATCAACACCCAGCGGACCATAATCCCAACAGGATGACAATCCGCCATAGATTTCACTTGACGGGAAAATAAAGCCGCGTCGTTTACATAACGAAACCAGTTTTTCCATTTTGTTCGATTGCTCAGCCAATTGTTACACTCCTTACTGCTTGTTGAACGCCCTGCGTGCCCGCGTTAATAATAAAACAAAAGCCACAAATATTATGCCGCTGCCAATTATGATAGCGCCGATCGTAAAAGAGGTTGCAGGAATGAAATGGCGCTGCCATACGCTGTAAATAAATGCATCCAGCATCACATATGCCAAAATGAGCTGTGGCAGCAAAATCATGTTGCTCATCAGGGTAATGAAGCCATCCAGCCTGAACTGAGGCTCACTGGTCTTAAATGCGCTATGCCCCATTTTGATTATGATATTTGCCAAACCCCAGACAATGAGAGCACCAATAGCCTGTGCCACAACCATAATAATAACAAAGGCATTTTTGTTCATTACGTTGCGCGCCTCACCCGCGGCATCAAAACGGTAAGCGAGCGGTGAGCCCAGCGAAGCATAAAATGACACAACCGCAATAAGACACAGCGCCGCAAGTACAATAGGGGCAATCACAAAGCGAAGACGAAACACCGGTGCGTTATATGTTGCCTGACCTGCCTGAACGCAAGCATCCGGTTGCGTAACGGGCACCTGCTGCGCAACTGGTGCCCGCTGCTTCCTGCGCAATCGCGCATTCAGCCAGACAACGAAAGCGCCACAAAGCAAACCCCCAACGAAAACAGCGGCAATAGTGATGATACTTGTCATAAAGTTATTTGCATTTCTGAATGCTAAAAGTTACCAGCTTTGAGGGTACATGTCAAAGCAAATACGGAATGGAGGAACCATGTCCATTTAGGTTGGAAAAAGTTGAATAGGCGAACAACTTCAGTCGACTAATTAGGGAATCCCTTTCAAAGTTGACGTAGAAAAAAACACAACAAAAAGAAAGGGGTTCCCGATGGATAGATTACACACTTATGAAGCATTATGCAAAGACATCTTTGACGCCATCGCGGAATGGCAAGCCGCCAAACAAAAGCTTATACTTTAGAAAGCACTATGAGCACACGCAAGCAAAATGCAGGCCCCACGTTTGATGAAGAAAACCTCCTCCAAAGCGCCGGCTTTGTACTTACCGCCGGGGTAGATGAGGTAGGACGCGGGTGCCTTGCGGGCCCTGTCGTGGCATCAGCTGTAATACTTCCGGTCGGGCTTAAGGCTGCATGGCTGCGTGACGTGCGCGACTCAAAGCAACTCAGCGCAAAGCAGCGCGAGAGCCTGTTTGCGTGCATTAATGAGGCGGCACTGTCAGTCGGCACAGGGATAGTATCACACGAGGTAATCGACTCCATCGGCATTGCACGCGCCACCAAGCAGGCTATGAAAGAGGCCATTATGCAACTAAGTCCGGTTGCCGACAGCCTGCTAATAGATTACCTGAAGCTGAGTGACCTGACGCTGCCACAGAAAAGCATTACCCATGGCGACGCTCTCTGTTATTCCATCGCCTGCGCATCCATCATAGCCAAGGTTTCACGCGACCGCATGATGCAGGCACTGGATGCCCAATATTCAGGATACGGGCTAAGCCGCAACAAAGGATATGGCACACGCGAGCACCTCCAGTGCATTGAGGAAAAAGGATTGTCACCCATACACCGCCGTAGCTTTTGCCATTTCCAGCGCAGGCTTGCCTTATAGTCTAAGACGCAGCCTCTGCCACAGCATCTGTCTGCTCAGGCTTAGCATCCGAACTCTCTTGCTCAGAACTATCCGGCTCATGTTTGTGTGCCTTTTCCTGCTGCTCACGCAGGGCGCGTTGCAGGGCATCAAGTGCCGGAGGGGAAACGTAGAATATTTGCACGTCGCTTGGGAACTGCACGCGGTGTCCCTCGCGCATAAACAATACGGCACTTTCATCGCCTTGAAGCGTTTCATCAATGCGCTTTGCCAAATGCTCATTGCGCTGGCTAACGGATTCCTGAAAGAAATCATATAGCTTTTTGAAAACCTTGGGGCTTTGCAACTGCATGGACAAACACAGGTTCCAGTCAAGAAACTCACGCATGATTTCGTCATCTTCAATGGCGCAAATTTCAGCACCGCCGGATATAAGCGACTGCACTATGCCAAAGCTGCCGATTTTCATCATCTCCAGCTGCTTGACGCTTTCCTCACCCGGCAGCAATTCGTGATAGATACGTTTGATCTGCGAAAGCTTGTTCTCAAGGTTTTTGAGTTGCTCCGCCACCTCTTTCCAATACTGCGTGACCAAACCCGTAATAGTTTCGTCCTCACCCAGCGGTGTGACAATAAGCGGCACAAAGAACAGCTTGCGCCCATCCTTGAATTGAGCAGCCTCCGGCTTTTCCATTTTGCCCAGCACTTCAGACATAGGTTACTCCTCTGAAAAAATCTCGCTATATAATAACACTTGATACGCCGGTCTTGAAAGCATTGGAAGAATTTGGATAGTGTCACTTGGTGCAATCATTGGTGCAAAGTTAATGTAGCAATTTGTACATTTATGTGATAGGTTGTACACAATACTGGAGAGCAAACGCAAAAGTTGCGTTAATCATCCAGAAAATAGGAGGGTTACTATGAGAAGCTTTACAACACTCGACTTGCAGTATGCGCACAGGTTCTATGGGTTTAAGGGCGAAGCACAATATCTTCACGGACATACGGGAATACTGACGATTGAAGTTGAGGATACCGTTAACACGGGAGTTAATATGGTGTGCCCCTGCAATGAAGTCAAGAAAACCGCTTGGGAAGTATTAAAAAACTTCGACCATGCGCTTGTCCTGCGGGAAGATGACCCGCTGCTCCCGGCAATACTCGGGGTGTACGAAGCACAGGGCATTAAAAACGGCACGCCGCAAAATACCATGAAAGGTGAAGCTTTCAAAACTGAACTTGCCACGGCGTACCCTGATTCCCGACTTGTGGTTACCAAAGAAACAATGACCGTTGAAGGTATGATAAAAATCGTTTACGATTTGCTGAAAGATAAGCTGAACATCGTAAAACTCACGTTTACCAGTGGAGTAAACGGCGCGGTAGAAGAATACGAGCCGAGAAAGGGACTGGCGCGTTGCCCGAAGTGCGGTATTGCGCTAAACGAAAACGGCGTGTGCCCCAAATGCGGATATAAAGCCTAATCTCGAATATAGGAAACGAAAAAAGGCTTGCTGTTTTATGAGCAAGCCTTTTTCTATTTCACGATGCTCTGTTTATTTGTCGCCTTCTATGACCTTGCCCCCGATCATTGCACCAATTTCAAAGTTAGTAATAGCATAAACTAAATTTGAAAGGGGTGATAACAATGTCGAGGAAAAACTACACAGCGGAGCAGATTATCGTGATTCTGCGG
>WQXK01000056.1 GCA_009784845.1 Dehalococcoidia bacterium
GCAAACCCCCGCCCGCCTGATGGCGGGCCTTCCCCCTTTCAAAAGGGGGCAGTGGTGCGGGTGCAAATTCCTGCTTCTATTTTCAGTTTTTCGCTACCATCTGAATAAACTCTCGGCCGCCTAAATGCGACCTACCTCTTTCATGCATTCTACAACATCCATAGGAGAACAAAAGCAAACAATCCCACTAAAAGGGGTTTGCCGAGTTAGCGGTGGGAAGTCGGAAGATAGAAGCAGGAATTTATGCTGCCCACCAGCGCCCCCTTTTGAAAGGGGGTGGGGCCGCCGTCAGGCGGACGGGGGTTTGCCTCATGTGCAAACAACTGTCAGTTTTCTAGACACTTTTGCGCAAGATTCGGACACAGTAAGCACTGGTCAACTGTCAGTTTTTTGGACACTTTTGTTCAGAAAACGGACAGTTGTATGCCGTACTTCCGTCGGGATGATGTGGGTTGGTGCGCTTTAATGAGGAATGAGTTCAATATTTCTACGAGTCTGCTTGGTATGAGGATGGTCAGGGCCAAGCATATTTTCGCGGATAGCCAAAGCCTTCTTATACAACTCCAGCGCCTTATCGTAGTCCCCTTGATTTTCGTAGACCACTGCGATGTTGTTGTAGGTGGTGGCGGTAGATGGATGCTCCTTGCCCAAAACTTTTTCGCTTATAGCCAAATCCTTGTAATACCACTCCAGCGCCTTGACGTACTCTCCCTGATTGTAGTAGACATTCGCGATGTTGTTGTAGGTGTTGGCGGTGTCTGGGTGCTCCTTGACCAAAACTTTTTCGCGGATGGTTAGAGCCTTCTCAAGCCACTCTAGCGCCTTTGTGTATTTTCCTTGCCCGTTGTAGACCATCGCGATGTTGTTGTAGGTGTTGGCGGTGTCTGGATGCTCCTTGCCCAGAACTTTTTCGAAGATGGCCAAAGCCTTCTCATACCACTCTAGCGCCTTGGCGTATTCTCCCTGATTATTGTAGACATTCGCGATGTTGTTGTAGTTTTTGGCGGTTTCCAAATGTTCCTTGCCCAGAACTTTTTCGTTGATAGTTAGAGCCTTCTCATGCCACTCTAGCGCATTGTCGTACTCTCCCTGATCATCACAGCCCAACGCAATACAGCTATAGGTTGCAGCAGTATCTAAGTGCTCCTCCCCCAGAACTTTTTCGCGGATGGCTAGAGCCTTCTCATGCCACCTAAGCGCCTCTCGGTATTTGCCTCCGTAATAAAAACCACTTCCAGCCTCATGATATAACCAGGCTATTTCCTCTTGCGCTTCCTCATCACCGCAAAGCGCTTTTTCCGCATACTCAGCTATCGCCAGCACATGTGGCACGTTTTGCTCAAAGGCGTCCATAGACTGTTTATTCCCGTATTCATACTTGAAAACATCACGCGCCATATCAAGGCAGCAAGCCAGCCATTGCGTATCGTTCACTTTCGCCAGCTCATCCCGCGCGACTTCTTGTACCAACCGGTGTATGCTCAAAAAATCTTCTTCCCGCTTCACCAACGCATATTTCGTTAGGCTTTGTATAACCTCGTTTAAAGTTATCCTGTTGTTTAGTTTTTCGCCAAGCAGTTTTGGCAGCGCTGTTTTTGATTGCAGAAAAAAGTCCAAGGGGATTTTGTCCGGCGACATGTAAGCGCATATATTAAATAACTGCCGCGCAGCCTCGCTGAGTTTATTAAAGGAGATTTCCCATGTAGTTGTTACAATTTCGTGATAATCCACCGGCTTTGTTTCTTTATCCCCCAATAACTCTAAACATTGCTCCGAAATTAACACCAAATACTCCGCGAAATCGCAATAATTATCCGCATCCTCCATATAAGCCGCCGCTTGTTCCAATGCCAACGGCAACCGGCCCAATCTCTCAATTAGTTCATCCAAGGTCAGCTCATCATTAATAGTAGTTTGTGGAAGCCGTTTGCGCATGAAATCTCTGGCTTCATCAAGAGTGAAAATATCCAACTCAAATGAGTTAGCATTATACAATTTCAGTTTTCTATCGCGTGTGGTAATCAACACATGGCCGGTTTTCACACGCTCAATAAACGGGTTAATATCATCGGCAATCTCTACATTATCAAAAATGAGCAAAAAAGAGTGGTGGTCGTCAAACCAGCTATTCAACCTCCTGATAAACTCCTCATCTTTTATTTGTAAAGCCGCATCTCGGTTCTCCGGGATAATCCCATATTCCGCCGCAAATCCCCACAAGTCATCCTTTGGTGATTTTTCCGCGTCCACCCACCATATCGCGTCTGCGTAATTATGCCCAAAGCGGTAAGCGTATTCCAAAGCCAGCTGCGTTTTGCCCACACCGCCCAACCCGGCAATCGCCTGCTTCACGCAAACCGCTCCACCTTTTTTGAGTACGTCGTGGATATCATTCAGCTCTTTTTCGCGACCAGAAAATGAGGTATTGCGCCCACGCAGATTGTTTTTTGGCAATTTGGAGGCTGTTTTCACTGGGTCAGCGGAAACAGAAAATTCCAGCTTGCCCGTTAGGCGCTGATTGATAAAGCCCGCTACTTTTGCCGAATTATGCTTTCTCGCGTCAATCCAGCCATCAATACCAAAGAAACCTTCGACTTCCCCGTCATCCATTCTAACAAGCATAATTTTATCATTTTCCCGCACCTTGATCAAATCCCGAATAGCCCGCGCCTCTAAACCGCACCACTCCTTTTCCTGATATTTTTCGCAAAGAAAAGTAACGATGAGTTTGGAGCGTTTTCGGTAAATATCTTGAAGTATGGTGTCCGATGAGGGTATAGCTAAGAAAGCCGTGTAAAACTCATCATAGAAAATTTTACTTGGTTCGATTTTATATGTTTCTATAAGCGCATCTACCACAGCCTTAACATATGCCCGATGCTCGCCGGGAAATGAAACCGCAACATCAAATTCATGGGTATTGATGTCGAATGGATTGTCCACATTAAGCGCCCCCTCGTTGTCAATTCGATTCCAGCACCTTTTCTACAAATATATACCATTTCCCCAGTTTCGTCAATATCAATGCCAGCATTGCATCCGCCCTCATAATAAAATCAGACCGCGCATAGCTGATAACATTGTAAGCAGTAGTCACTTACAGAAAAACCACGCCAATAAACAGAACACGAATTCACTCAAAACTCAAAACTCACGACTCAAAACTCGGGCTGCGAAGCAGCCCGTTAGCCATTCGTCGGTGTTTATGATATATTATTCAAAAAATGCACGATCATTCCCGCGATTACAGAATGCCCACGCTCTGTCGCAAGGCCGCACAACCAGCCAATGATAAAGATTGAAACCGCGCCGCCTGCAAGCGTCAGTAGGTTTGCCCACAAATTTCCCGTATAGTACCAACCTGGGCAATGCAGAATAACGAACAATACGGCGGTAACGCTGTTCGCAAAAAAGAAGGAATGCTTTTGCCGAAACGCTCCCATTATCGCGCCACGCATTATAAATTCCTCAAAAATCGGCGCGATAATAATTGCATTCATAAAGGAAAATGAGATGGCTTGAGGCAATATAGGAGTATTGTTAACACAATGGCCAATGATATTCGCCAGGGTTAAAACGCCGCCAATACAAAACCCCCAAACCAAATAACTATGCCAGGATGAAACATTGAATATAACCCGAATAGCAAGCCCGCATTTTTTGATGAGCCATAAAGCAGGCAGTATCCAAATTATCAGCTTAGCTATAAACCAATAAACGAATCCCAGCCATTCTGTTGAGAAAACA
>WQXK01000057.1 GCA_009784845.1 Dehalococcoidia bacterium
GATTGCAGAGCACTTCTACTTTCCGCAGAATCACGATAATCTGCTCCGCTGTGTAGTTTTTCCTCGACATTGTTATCACCTCTTTCAAATTTAGTTTATACTATTACTAACTTTGAAATTAGTTCAATGATCGGGGGCAAGGTCACTTTCGTATTGATATTGCTGTTTGCAATAGCTAATATTGATAAAATACGGAGAAAATAATCGAAATGAACATACTAGTCGTCGTTGACGTCCAAAAAGGATTTATCAAAACCTCGCATACGGAAAATGTAGCCAATCACATAGAAAGCATCCTGCAAAAGGGTTTGTTTGACTATGTAATTGCAACTCGTTTTATTAATGTTGAGGGCAGTCAATTTATTCGCCTTATGAATTGGCGCGGGCTTACAACCGATACAGAACAGGCGCTGTTTGGCAATATTGCCACTATCAGCAACAAAGTCATTGATAAGAATGTCCACACGTGCGTTGATGCCAGTTTTTTAAGCTTATTGGAAAAAGAAAATGGCGGGAAATTGCCGGAGCATGTATTTATCTGTGGCTTTGATACAGACTGCTGCGTGCAAAAAATTGCCGTTGATATTTTTGAGCAAGGCATCCGCCCTATTGTCCTAATCGACTATTGCCACTCAAGTGGTGGTGAAAACTCACACAATACCGGCGTCGCCGCCCTGAGGCGTCTGATTGGAGAAACATCAATAGTAAGTCAAGCAATCAAAGCTCAGTCTGACATCACTAAAGCCATTTTAAAAGCAAATACAACCAGTTAAGCCTGCTCGCCGTAATGACAGGTAACAGGCACGTTGACCCATCAATTAAAAGAGAATATGCCAGACAATACAAAGCAGGAAAACCGCGCGATTTCCAACCTGAAAAGATATGAATAATTCAGACATTGAGCATTACAGTATTCGCGTTTTTGGCGTTGTGCAGGGAGTGGGTTTCCGCCCTTTCATATACCAGCTGGCGTCTGTGCATAACCTTAAAGGATGGGTGCGTAACACATCCGGCTTTGTGGAAATAGACATTGAAGGCACAAGCGCTGACGCCGCTGCTTTCATACATAGCATACGTGTTCATGCACCCCGCGCGGCATATATTGAAAACATAGAATCCCAAGCACTTGAACAAGTTGTCGGCTATACCTATTTTGAAATCAAGGGCAGTCAGCATCACACTGGAGAATACCAGCTGATCTCACCGGATCTGGTAACCTGTCCTGAGTGCATATGTGACATTTTTGATGCCTCCAACCGCCGCTTTGGTTATCCTTTCACCAACTGCACCAACTGCGGTCCGCGTTTCACAATAATCAGGGACATCCCGTACGACCGTCCGCTCACCACGATGGACTGTTTTACGATGTGTCCTGACTGCAAGGCAGAATATGAAAACCCGCAGGACCGTCGCTTTCATGCCCAGCCTAATGCCTGTAGCATATGCGGTCCGCAACTGGAACTGGTGCAAAATGATGGGCAGTTGGTGTCCTGTGCCGACCCTTTGGATGAGGCATCACGTTTGCTGAGCCATGGAAAGATTGTGGCAATAAAGGGGCTGGGCGGTTTTCTGCTGGCTTGTGATGCCACAAACGACAATGTTGTTGGAGAGTTGCGCCGGCGCAAACAGCGTCCGGCAAAGCCTTTTGCGGTTATGCTGCCGAGCGTTGCCGCGGCAAGGCGTTATTGCATCGTATCGGCTGAGGAGGAAGAGTTGCTATCCTCGGCGCAAAGTCCCATCGTTCTTCTCAAACTACTCAACGGTACAGACTTGTCGCAAAACGTAGCCCCCTCCCTTAAGTACTTGGGGGTGCTTCTGCCTTATACTCCGCTGCATCACCTTTTGATGCGCCGTACCGGTTTGCCGCTGGTTATGACAAGCGGCAATTTAAGCGAGGAGCCCATTGCGTGCGACAACGATGAGGCTATGGAACGACTGGGCAACATTGCCGATTATTTTCTGCGTCACGACCGCGGCATACACGTGCGTTATGACGACAGTGTGGCTATGGTAGTTGACAAAGAGCCGTGTCTGGTGCGCCGTGCGCGCGGTTATGCTCCCTACCCTGTGCAGCTACCGTTTGGCGCAAAAGAACCACTGCTTGCCTGCGGTGCCGATATGAAGGGGGCTTTCTGTCTCGTGCGCGCTCATCACGCCTTTATCAGCCAGCATATCGGCGACATGGAAAATGCCGAAACGCTGCGCAATTTTGATGATACCGTGGACATTTATAAAAAACTGTTTCGCATTGACCCGCGTGTAATTGCCTGTGATGCGCACCCTGACTACTTTAGCACACGTTATGCGCAGCGGCTATCTCAGGAAGACAGCAGCCTGCAATTGTTGCAGGTCCAGCACCACCACGCCCATGTAGCGTCCTGTTTGGCTGAAAATGCCTTTATGCAGCCTGTCATCGGCGTTGCGCTGGATGGCACGGGTTATGGCACGGACGGCAATATCTGGGGTGGTGAGTTTTTGCTGGCTGATTACGGCAAGTGTGAGCGTTCGGCGCATTTTGAGTACGTGCCGCTTCCCGGGGGTGATGCATCAACGCGCAGGCCCCTGCGCATTGCCGCATCCTACATCTATTCCCTGCTTGGCGGTGAGGCACTGAAGTCATCCGGCTTGGTCGGGCGCCTGCCTCAGACTGAGTTGAGCCTGTTACACCAGCAAATTGAGCGCAATATCAATGCACCGCTCACCTCAAGCTGCGGTCGTTTGTTCGATGCCGTGTCATCCGTCATCGGCATCTGCGATGATGTCAACTATGAAGCGCAGGCGGCTATTGAACTTGAAATGGCAGCCACCGACGTGCCTCCTTCGACAAAGCGCTATCCCATGGAATTCGTGCTGCAGGACGGGATGGGTATTATTCGTCTTGGGGAGTTGTTTGGTGCTATACTCAAAGATATTCAAAGCCATGTCGGACAGGCGGAAATCGCCGCCTGTTTCCACGCATCGCTTACGGATACAATAGTTGATACGTGCAGGGTTCTCTCGCGCAGGAGCGGTGTTAACACCATAGCTTTGTGCGGCGGTGTGTTTCAGAATCGCTTATTGCTGCAAATGGTAATGCGTAAGCTGCGCCGGGCGGGATTGCATGTGATTACGCATAAACGTGTGCCGACAAATGATGGCGGCATAGCGCTGGGGCAGGCGGCCATAGCCGCTTTCTCCGGCATAAAATAGACGGAGGTAGTTGTTTTAATGTGTGTTGCTGTGCCGGCTTTAATAATTAGTCTTGACGGCGTAAATGCAGAGGTTGATGTCGAAGGCGTACGCCGCAAAACCAGCATATTTCTGGTGCCTGATGCCAAAGTTGGAGACTACGTGCTTATGCATGCCGGATTTGCCATTCGTGTCATCGACGTGCAGGAAGCACAGGGAACCATCGCTTTACTGAAGGAAATCAATGCAACCGGCGGTTAATGATTTTCGTAATTCCGAGCTTGCGCTGGCACTGGTGCAAAAGATCAAACAACGCTCCCATGCAAAAGCTCATCTCATGGAGTTTTGCGGCAGCCACACTGCTGCC
>WQXK01000058.1 GCA_009784845.1 Dehalococcoidia bacterium
CATCGCTTTTCAAAGCCAGAGAATGTTCACCTCCACCAGCAAGCATAGGCTCGGTTGTGTTTGCCGCAGCAGCCGGCAGCGCAAATGCCCCCAAACCCACAAGCATAAAGCTTGTAAAAAGTACGCCCAGTAGCCTCTTTGTCATATTTGTCATTCCTGAACCTCCCTTATATGCACTAAATGCAAAATATGCAAATTAGTTGCTTTATATATGCATTATACCCTGCCAAATAAACATTTTTCAAAAAGCACCGGAGGTGCATATATGCAAACCAAAAACACCACCCTTCTTATATCCCCCGAAAGCCGCGACCTTGTTTTCGACGAGGAAGGCTTACTTGTGCAAATCCAAGGCGATGATACCACGGCGCAAAACGTGCGCCTTACGCTTCAGTCTTGGCTGGGTGAGTTCTTTCTGGATATCACTTTCGGCACTGATTACGGACGCATACTGGGTAAAAAGCCTTTTGAGCTCTCCTCCGATGAGGCGGGTGAGGTACTGCGCGAGGCAATTTTTCAGGAGCCGGGCATGGCGCAAATCGACGAGGTCAAAACGCAAATAGACGGCAGGAGCGTGAAAGCCTCTTTTATAGCTCAGCTTGCAAGCGGCAACAAAATAGGCTTGAATTTCTCCCACGGCATAATCACTGACGGATTATCCTACGGCATGAGCTGCACACCCGTCTCAAACCATCAGTAGTGACACTTTCATGAGCACGTCACTGTGAACTACTTTGGAAATATGCCAGATATACTTAGCATTATGGTGGCTCATATGTTGCATAACATACAAGCCACCCTAGCATTTACGAAACTATCACTTGCCAGTATCTAAACTGGCGATTTTATTTGGCTTCTTTAAGCCAAGGCATCATCTCACGCAGTTCTTCGCCTACCTCTTCAATGAGATGCTCACTTTCCATGTTTTTCAGAGCATTGTATACCGGGCGTCCGGCTTGATTTTCCAAAATCCACTCACGTGCAAAGCGTCCGTCCTGAATCTCGGCAAGAATCTCTCCCATTTCATCGTATACGTCATCGCTTACGACGCGCGGACCGCGTGTATAGTCGCCGTATTTCGCAGTTTCAGAGATGGACTTGCGCATATACGAAATTCCGCCTTTGTAGATGAGATCTACAATCAATTTCAGTTCATGCAGACACTCAAAATAGGCTATCTCAGGCTGATATCCGGCCTCTACCAAGGTTTCGAAGCCTGCCTTTATGAGAGCGGTGGTGCCGCCGCACAGCACTGCCTGTTCGCCGAAGAGGTCTGTTTCAGTTTCCTCTCCGAAGGAGGTTTCAAGGATGCCGGCATGGGCTGAGCCTATGCCTTTGGCATAGGCCAGAGCGAGCTGTTGTGCATTACCTGAGGCGTCCTGATGAACCGCGATGAGAGCCGGCACGCCGTTGCCTTCAACATATACCTCGCGCACCATCTTGCCCGGTCCTTTGGGGGCAATCATGGCAACATCAACGTCAGCCGGGGGTACAATCTGTCCGTAATGGATATTGAAGCCATGTGCAAAGAGCAGCATTTTACCTGCTGTGAGGCTTGGGGCAATATCCTCGTTGTAAATCTTAGCCTGTGCCGTGTCCGGTGCCAGCATGACGATTACGTCAGCCTTTTTGGCCATTTCGGCAGCAGACATGACACTAAAGCCGTCAGCTTGTGCTTTCTGCAAAGAATCCGCTCTTTCGGCCACAATGACATTTAGCCCGCTGTCGCGCAGATTGAGCGCTTGGGCACAGCCCTGACTGCCGTAGCCTAAAATGCCGATGGTTTTGCCTTGGATAACTGACAGGTCACAGTCGTCGTAGTAGTAAATAGTCGCCATTTTCTGTTCTCCTCCTAATTATGTTAAATGTGTTTCTGTTATTCTTTGTTAATATCTTCGTCGCTTGCCAGCGTGTTGCCGCGTGTCATGCCGATGACACCGGTGCGCGAAATCTCCTTAATACCGAATCCTTTTAATAGATTATACAACGAAGCAATTTTGAGTTCATCTCCGGTCACCTCAACTGCAAGCGAGTCTACGGCCACATCAACAATTTTGGCGCGGAAAATATCCACAATCTGCATGATTTCACTGCGTGTAGCGGACGTGCTTTTCACTTTAATCAGGGCCAGTTCACGCACGATTGTACTATCACCTGTTATGTCGGATACTTTTATAACATCAACCACTTTGTCCAGTTGTTTACGCACCTGCTCGACCATGGTGGTGGCACCATCCACCACAATAGTCATGCGCGATACGCCAGACACCTCGGATGCCCCAACTGCTATGCTGGAGATGTTAAATCCGCGCCTGCGAAAAAGTGACGCAACGCGGTTAAGCACACCCAGCTTGTCGTAAACCATAGCTGTTATTAGGTGTTGTGATGCGACCATGACATTACCTCCTTGGGTCTTCAATAAATTCCTGAAGTGAAGCACCGGGCGGCACGAAAGGATACACGTTCTCCTCCGGCTCCACTTCAAAATTAATCAGGTAGGGGCCATTTGCGGCCATGGCACGTTTGACAGCCGGAATAACCTCTTCTTTGGTTTTAACATTCTCCGCCGGTATTCCGTAAGCATCGGCCAGTTTGACGAAATCCGGACAATGCAGTGGTGTGGCCATATAACGCTGCTCATAAAATAGCTGTTGCCACTGGCGCACCATACCAAGATAGTTGTTGTTGAGTATGGCAATTTTGACGCCTATGTTGTCGCGCGCGATGGTGGCAAGTTCCTGTATGGTCATCTGCAGGCTGCCGTCACCGGCGATGCACCACACATTTTCTGATGGTTTTGCAGTTTTCGCACCCAGCGCAGCCGGCAACTCAAAGCCCATTGTGCCAAGACCGCCAGACGATATGAAAGAGTTGGGTTTGTCGTAAAACCAGTGTTGTCCGGCAAACATCTGATGCTGCCCTACACCTGTGACCACGATGGCATTTCCCTTTGTTGCCTCCCAGATTTTGCGTATGACGAACTGCGGCAGCAGGGTATCCGTCTTGCGTATATCAAGAGACGGATGTTCCTTGCGCCAGACGTCAAGTTGCTTCAGCCATGCACTGTGCTCAATTGGCGTAATATGTTTGCTGATGGATTTCAGCACGACGCCGGCATCACCTACAATGGGCACGTCAACACGTACATTCTTGCCGATTTCTGCCGGGTCAATGTCAATATGTATTATTTTGGCATGCGGGGCGAATTCGGATACCTTGGCAGTGGCGCGGTCACCGAAACGCGTTCCAACCGCGAGCAGAAGATCA
>WQXK01000059.1 GCA_009784845.1 Dehalococcoidia bacterium
GAAGAAGGACGAAATTGCCGAAGCGGTAAATGACGGCAATGGCCAGAGTCAGCGCCAAGTGGCCTGCTTTGCTTATCGTGATAAATGGCGCCAGTGTTTATGCTCTGAGTGTCTCTCCCGCTCATCCCTTTGGTTAGCAGGCAGAGCGACATTCACAGACACGATGTCAGGTAAAGTTGCCATAACAACGAACACCGACAGGAGATGAGTCTTATGCACTATATGTATTATATCATCCCGTGCTTCATGCTGGCATCCCTCACAGCGTTCTCCGTATATTATGTGTACACTCAATTGAAGAACAACAGCGGAGGGTAAAATCCATGGACACCTCAAGCGCCCTGTTCACAGAAAAAACACAAACGGAAGGAATCTTGGAAATATATTACGCCCGACGAAGGCGGGACAATGATTTTGCCAGGCTTCAGCACAGCAATTTTTTCTACCGGGGCAGATGGCATTGCTGTGCATGCCCTGAATGCAGGGAGAGCCTGTCCCGTCGGTAGGCCGAATGATGTTGACGATGTCTGAAAACGAGATAGCCCGACGACAGCCCGCCAGGAGGAAGCCCTGGCGGCAACCAGGAGGCGAGTCATGCACTACCTGCCATATCTCGTGATTGTCTTCCTTTCAGGCGTATGCGTATACTTTATGCACGTACTGAGCTGAGGGCAAACACCTAACCCGCCAGGACCCCCTTGGCGGGATTTTTTCGCAAAAAATCAGAACTAATAAAAAAAGGGTTTACGATATTCACGCAAACCCTTGATTTTCCCGGCAGCCAACAACCTATTGAATTTCCACCATATTATTTTGATTTTTATCAATTTTGCTAAAAATTGGCGCGACTGGCACCCCCAAAACTACCCCCGTATTTTTTTGTGACTCAATAACTAAGGGAATTTTCGCAGACTGTAATTTATATACTAAAGCTTTTCCTCTGTGTTTAAGTATTCCTCTGTGCAAAGCCACTACTTCAAACGCTCCTCCATTGCAGCGGCAATACTGGTCAAACTAACGCCGAGGGCATCGGCTACCAGAAAAAGCATTTGCAGACTGGGGAACTTCTTGCCGCTTTCCAGCATACTGACATGCTGCGGAGTCACCCCAAGTTTTTCGCCAAGCTCGGCCTGAGTCCAGTTACGCTCAAGGCGTAAATTACGGAGAACAGGGCCGAAGGCCAAAATTTTTTTCTGGGGCATCTACCTTGATAACAGATTGTTGCTGCCATATAATCAATCTATTGGTTGAACCTCAGTAAAAAAAGGAGCCGCTATGCGTAAGCGTTTACTCGTCATTGCCTTGTTGATGATGGTGCTTTCCGGATGTGCCAGCGCGCAACAACATCGTGCCGATGTGGCCAACCAGGATGCTGACCGTATTAGCGTTGGCACTGTGCAGCGTGAAATTAGGGTGGGTATGTCGGGCGCGGACGTGGTAAGCGCGCTTGGTTCTCCCAATATGGTCACAACGGACGATAAGCGCCGTGAAACCTGGGTTTATGATAAAATATCCACGGAGCGCGTTTATTCTACTTCCAGTGGCGGCGGCGGCCTCGGGCTTATTTTGGGCGGCGTGGGCACCGATGTCGGGGGTGTTGGAGGCGTTGGAGGTAGTATGCGGCGCAGCGCCGGAGCCAGTTCCACGACGCAGCGCACCTTAACTATAATCATCAAATTTGATGAAAGCGGTCTTGTGCGTGATTTCTCATACAGACAATCAAGTTTTTAGGGAGTGGCCATGCTGAGGCGTATTTCTCTCGTATGTTTGCTGGCATTTCTGTTGTCCGCCTGCCAGGCATCTATCCCCAAGGATGCTTTGCTGCTTAGTCCGGAGTCGCTGGCTGATAGGCAAATGCAAACTCGCAGGTTTGATACCAATAATAATCAGGCTATGTTAAGCGCCGCCGGGGCAGTGCTGCAAGACTTGGGCTTTACGCTTGATGAATCAGAAACCACACTGGGCATTTTGGTTGCCTCAAAACGCCGTGATGCAACAAGCGGCGCTCAAATCGCCGGGGCAGTTTTGATTGCCCTTTTGGGAGGGGGTTCCAAGCCTGTGGATAAGGAGCAACTCATACGCGTTGCTATGGTCATGCGGGAAATTGCACCGTCCACCCCAGAAGAGCCGAAAAAAGCAACTCCCGCCAAGTCGGCAAAAGCACAGGCAGAGGAAAAAGCCCCTGGGCAGTCTACGGTTCGAGTGACATTCCAGCGTGTCATTATCAATACGGCGAATCAGGTCACGCTTGCGGAACAAATCAATGAGCCTGAGATATACCAGGAATTTTTTGATAAGCTTTCACAATCTGTGTTTCTGGAGGCACACAATATATGAGAAGTTATGCCGTCATCCTGCTTTGTGTATGCTTTCTTGGAGGTTGTGTAGCCTCTGCGAAGCAAGGCGTTTTTGACCCGGCTGGCGAGTCTCAGTTGCAGCTTCGCCAGATGCAAACGCGCTATTTTGACACCACCGACAAGAAAAAAACCATGGAAAGTGCGATTGCAACGCTACAAGACCTCGGTTTCATTGTTGACAAAGCCTCGTTTGACCTCGGTTCTGTCAGCGCTACGAAGCTCAAAGGATATAGTCTGCGTATGACGGTGAACGTCATGCCCAGAGGGGAGCGGATGATGGTACGCGCTAATGCGCAGTATAACATCCAAGCGGTCACTGACCCGGAGCCATATCAACAATTTTTTGATGCGCTATCAAAAAGCATGTTTCTACAAGCGCACCTTGACGAATAGCAGGTTGCGCTTGCTTCTGAATAACGTGACACAAACCGGAACCGGCCAGGGGGTTCAGGCTTCCTGGCCGGTCGTCTTTCCGGTCTTCTCTTGTCGGAAATACCTGCAAGGCAGTGCCGCACAAGGCGAAACAGGAAATTGAACGCGCCCCTCCACCCCCGTGACCCACCAGACAATTTTTTCTCGACGCGTGCCCCCTCTGTGACCCATTTTCCAAGCCTACCGTGACCCACTTGTGACCCACTTGTGACGTGACAGCTACAGATAACTTTTCCGGATTCCGGATATAGGCACGAGTTAGGCGGATATAATCGGATGGAAATGCAGGCGCACAAAGGATTTTTAGAATCGTCGGCAGGGGAAGAAAGAGGAAAATAACTTTCAAGGCAGCGACACTTAACGGGACAACCCTCCGCATCGCACACGCAGGCACTCTTGCGCAAAGAAAAAA
>WQXK01000060.1 GCA_009784845.1 Dehalococcoidia bacterium
ATGCGCTGCGATACGCGATGCCATAACACCCTGTTTTACGTCTTCAACATTCGGTAGCGACAGATGTTCTGACGGCGTGACGTAGCATAGGAAATCAGCCCCTGCGGCACCGGCAATAGCCCCGCCAATCGCCGATGTAATATGGTCATACCCTGCAGCAATGTCGGTCACCAATGGACCAAGTACGTAAAACGGGGCTTCCTGACACAGGCGCTTTTGCATAAGAATATTGGCTTCAATCTGCTTTAGGGGAACATGTCCGGGCCCCTCCACCATCACCTGTACACCAGCCTCGCGTGAGCGTTGCACCAGTTCACCCAAGGTCACCAGTTCCTCAACCTGTGCCCGATCGGTAGCATCAGCGCCACACCCGGGGCGCAGCCCATCGCCCAGGCTCAGTGTCACATCAAACTCACGCGCAATGTCCAGCAAGCGGTCAAAATGCTCATAAAGAGGGTTTTCGCGCTGATGATAAAGCATCCATCCCATAAGGAAGGCGCCCCCACGCGAAACGATATCGGTTATTCGTTTCTGCTGTTTGAGCAAGGATATGACCCGTTGTGTCACACCGCAGTGTACCGTGATGAAATCAATGCCGTCGCGGCAGTGGTCGTAGATGGCTTCAAATAGTTCATCCTCAGTCATCTTGACGACGGCGTCATGATTTTTTAGTGCCTGCACACCTGCCTGATAGATAGGCACAGAGCCGATGGGTATGGTTGAGCGCTGCAGTATTGTGCGGCGGATGAGAGGCAGATCTCCGCCAGTGGATAAGTCCATGGCAGCATCAGCGCCTGCTCGGATGGCAATATCAAGTTTGTTTAACTCAGTGTCCAAGTCTATGAAATCCGAAGACGTCCCTATATTGGCATTTACCTTTGTTGACAGACCTTTGCCAACGCCGCGTGCTTCGGCATGAGGGTGATTCATATTTGCCGGTATGACGATCGTGCCTGTTTCTAATCCGTGCCGGATAAATTCGACGTCAAGGTTTTCTCTGCACGCAACTTCCTGCATACGCGGAGTAATTATTCCCTGCCTTGCCTGTTCCAGTTGTGTCATACTGTGCTCCTTTATTAGCATTAAAGCCGGCAATGCGCCGGCTTATCAAACCGCCGCTTGCCTCCGCTCGAATTATCGAGTTCAGGTTCCAGGGGTTGTTCTAAAATAGAACTCTCAGCTTATCGCACCCCCAGCGGACTTGCATACACTATAACACAGACCACATTTTTGTGCTGCCCCAAGTCCTTGTGGCAGCGCTGTCAAGTTAACGCAGATTTTTGTTTTTACAGTCAAGAATATGATTTTGCAATAGTTTTTGGATTTTATTCCGAAAAATATGGGTTTTCTAAAAGTTTTTGGATTTCATTCCGAAAAGTGTAGGGTTTTTAAGAGTTTTTGGATTCCATTCCAAAAACTTCGGTGCATTATGTCAAACATGATGCTGTAGCTGGCAAAAACATATCTTTTACAAAAGAAACTCCTGCTATAATACACAGCACTATGCAAAGTCTAATTGATGGCACGACTGCTTTGAGTGTCAGGTTGTCCTCGGCGCAACTTGAGCAGTTTCAGACGTATTATGACGATTTAATAGAGTGGAATCGCCAAATTAACCTAACATCTATCACAGACTACCAAGAGGCACAGCTAAAGCACTTCGTTGATTCTTTGTCGGTTGTGTTGGCATTGCCGCAACCAATCCCCGACGCATGGCGTTTCATAGACGTTGGAACTGGAGGGGGGTTCCCCGGCATACCACTGAAAATTGCCTTTCCACAGATAAAATTAACCCTTTTGGAAGCCACCGGCAAGAAGTGTGATTTTTTGCGCCACTTAGTGCGGCATTTGAACCTTGTCGATGTAGATGTATTGTGCGCCCGTTCTGAGGACGCCGCTCAGATGACAGAGTACCGCGAACAGTTTGATGTGGTCTTAACGCGCGGGCTGGCCAAGATGGCTGTGCTAAGTGAACTTACCTTACCTTTTTGCAAGATGGGCGGAATGCTAATAGCACAGAAAAAAGTCTCTCTTGATGATGAACTGCAATCTGCAGCCAACGCCATCTCAGTGCTTGGTGGGCAAGTGACCAGAATGATTCCTGTCACAATAGCCGGATTAAATGAGCCGCGCTGTTTGGTAGTTGTAAGCAAGTCCGGCAACACTCTGGCGCAGTATCCCCGCCGTAACGGAGTTCCGGCAAAAAACCCGCTGTTGTCCTGTTAGTACGAACAGGTTTTGCAATACCGCCTGATTGAAACTGCATCGTTGCCTTAGTGTCAGACAGCTTCATAAGCAGTTCTATTTTGGGAAGTGTTATGCATTATGCAAGAGAGCCGTAACATATCGTTACGGCGCAGTCGTTGACGGAGCGGTTATACTGCTATACTATTGAGGATTATAACCCATGGCTGAAATCTTGGGTGGTTTTAAAGAGTTCAACTACCATATGGAAAATAACGGAACTGAAGAGAGTCAAGTTAATCCTGAACTTCAGCTTTTGCTGCAAAGGTTACCTCCCGGCATACAGGCGGCTTTCTCAACGCATAAAGACCTCGACAGTCTGCTTGAGATTATCATTGATCTGGGGCGCAAACCGGAGGCAAGGTTCGCTGAGAGCAATGTGACACTTGGCGACAGCGAAGTTACTCAGGATGATATTGATTATGTCACGTCGCGCATCTCCGGATTTGGTGATGATAACCGCGCTGGTATTGCCCGCACACTGCATCGCATCTCGGCCATTCGCAACCGCGAAGGGCGCATTGTAGGACTTACCTGCCGCGTGGGGCGTGCGGTGCATGGCACAGTTAAGATTATTGAGGACATCATTCAATCAGGTAAGAGTGTGCTGTTGCTGGGGCGCCCCGGCATCGGCAAGACTACTATGCTGCGCGAGGCTGCTCGCGTGCTGTCCGATGATATGGATAAGCGTGTCGTCATTGTGGATACATCGAATGAAATTGCCGGCGACGGGGATATTCCGCACTCTTCCATCGGGCGTGCCCGTCGCATGCAGGTATCTGCCACAAACAAACAACACGCCGTCATGATTGAGGCAGTGGAAAACCATATGCCACAGGTCATTATAATCGATGAAATCGGCACGGAACTTGAGGCAGGGGCGGCGCGCACAATTGCCGAACGCGGCGTGCAGCTTATCGGCACAGCACACGGCAACACGCTGGAGAACC
>WQXK01000061.1 GCA_009784845.1 Dehalococcoidia bacterium
ATTTTCTTGGTTTACCAGTCCAGTACCACCACTATGTACATCCAGCCGAAGCCGGTTACCATCACCTTGGTCATATCAATACCCCACCATTGATTTGGCTTATCCGGCTTTGGTTTCCTTTTATCTTGCTTCAATGGCTCTTATGCTCACCAATACTGCATTGATAACAGTCTTACATTTACGCTGATAAGCTAAGAAAATTAAGAATAAAACAATTCAAAACCGTGTTATGCTTTGCTGATTAGAGCAAAGCATAACACGCTAGACTTCTTGCGTCATCGCCTTACTCACTACAAGTTAGCATTATATAACCATTGGCTTCAGTTTCAATCTATCTATTTATGCGCCGCTTCTTCACTGCTGCACTTAAATTATACGATGCGCAGTTATTGCTTCAGTCGAATTTGTTGACAAACCAGTTAGTTTGTTCTAACCTTATCAAAGTTAGCTGTTGCTAACCAAATAGAGAAAAGCTAAGATGACTTTAAAAGAGTTAAAAGTAGGAAAAAGCGGCCGGGTATTAACCATCGGCGGCGAAAAGGTGCTTAGGCATCGGCTATTGGAGATGGGCATAACGCCGCATACCATTATAACCGTAAAGAAAATAGCGCCCATGGGCGACCCGATTGAGTTGCTGCTGCGGGGATATGTTTTAACCCTGCGTTTGGAGGATGCGGCGAAAATCACCATTGAAGAGGTGCCAGCGTGATATTCGCCCTCGCCGGAAACCAAAATAGCGGCAAGACCACTCTTTTTAACCAAATCACGGGCTCAAATCAGCGTGTCGGGAATTTCCCCGGCGTGACTGTTGAGCAAAAGACCGGCAGCCTCACAAACCACAGCGACATCTCCATTGTTGATCTGCCTGGAATCTACTCTCTTTCGCCATACACCAGCGAGGAGATTGTCACGCGCGATTACCTGCTGAAGCAGAAGCCTGACGGGATTATCAACATCGTTGATGCAACCAATATAGAGCGGAATCTGTATCTAACGCTGCAACTCATTGAACTGCAGATACCCATGGTACTTGCGCTTAACATGATGGATGAAGTGCAGGCAAACAACGGCAGTATCGATGTCTTGCATATGCGGGAAATACTTGGCATACCAATCGTTCCCATCACGGCAATCAAAAAGCAGGGCATCGCCGAGTTAGTTCAATTAGCCATTGATACGGCACAAGACCGCAGAAAGCCGGAGCACGTGGATTTCTGCACCGGTGCAGTACATAGAGCCATCCATGCCGTAACGCACCTCATTGAAGACCATGCAGCCAGACAGGGCATACCGGATCGTTTCGCCGCATCAAAGCTTGTTGAGGGAGAAGCCCCCATTTTGAAAGCCCTGCGCCTGACTGAAAACGAAACGGATATGATTGAGCACGCCGTCAAGGAGATGGAGGACGAGTTAGAATCTGACAGAGAAGCCATTTTGGCTGATATGCGCTATCAATTCATTGAGGATATGTGCAAAAAATGTGTCGTTAAACCCAAGGAAAGTCGCGAATACCGGCGTAGCGTCAGATTTGATAATCTGCTGACACATAAAATTCTGGCCATTCCGGCTTTTCTGTTCATCATGCTGGCAGTTTTCTGGCTTACTTTCAACGTCATCGGAACCCCACTTAGCAGATTGCTTGAATCGGGCATCGCAGGTCTGAGCGGAATCGTTGACGGGGCATTATCAACATACGGGCTTAATCCCGTAGTACACTCGCTCGTCGTTGATGGCATATTTGCGGGCGTGGGTGCTGTGCTCAGCTTCGTGCCCATAATACTTACGTTGTTTTTCTTTCTGTCGCTGCTTGAGGACAGCGGGTATATGGCAAGGGTCGCGTTCATGATGGATAAGCCCCTTCGTAAAATCGGGCTTTCGGGGCGCAGTTTTGTTCCCATGCTGATGGGCTTTGGCTGTACTGTTCCGGCAATTATGGCAACAAGAACCCTGGCAAGCGAGCGCGATAAGAAAATGACTATTTTCCTCACGCCTTTTATGAGTTGCAGCGCCAAAATACCTATTTATGCGCTATTTACCGCCGCCTTTTTCCCGAGGTATCAGGCACTGGTTATGATTTCCCTTTACGTGATCGGTATTGCCTTGGGAATACTTTCCAGCTTCATAATGAAAAAAACGGTTTACAAAGGTGCACCGGTTCCGTTTGTTATGGAAATGCCGAACTACCGCCTGCCCTCTTTAAAATCCATATCGCTCCTTTTATGGGATAGAGCCAAGGACTTTGTGCAGCGTGTATTTACAATAGTATTTATTGCGACCATTGTAATTTGGTTTTTGCAGTCATTTGATATGCGCCTGAACTATGTTGGCAACAGCGCAGACAGCATGCTTGCGGCAATCGGACAGGCTATAAGTGTAGTCTTTGCGCCAATCGGCTTTAACGACTGGTGCATTTCAACCGGACTTATAATCGGCGTTATGGCAAAAGAATCCGTCATCAGCACACTATCAGTGCTAACAGGCGCAAGTGCCACTGAACTAGGTGAAACACTGCGTACTTTATTTTCGCCCATCGCCGCATTCAGCTTTTTAATCTTTACACTGCTATACACGCCTTGCATTGCGGCAATTTCAACGGTCAGACGTGAACTGGGAAGCCTGAAAGGCACT
This sequence comes from Dehalococcoidia bacterium, assembly GCA_009784845.1. Next base: position 2,629 of record WQXK01000061.1, read on the forward strand.
TTTTTCGTAATCGTGTATCAAACGGGACTGGCATGGATTGTTGCGGCCGCAATATACCAAATAGGACGGCTCTTGGGACAATAGTATGAAAGCCTTGGACTACATCATTCTTTGCGGACTCGCCCTAGCCGTTATAAGCATTATATTCCATCTTTTGCGCAAGAAGCGGCAAGGCAAGAGCGGTTGCCAATATTGCCCCCAGAGAGATAACTGCCATGACAGGAATCGCACATGAGCAGACTTGATAACCCCTATATAACCGCTTGCCTGAAATCATCACGGCTTACAAAAAAGGAAGCGTCATAACAGTTGATAACAGCATCAGCGTTTTTGCCCATCTTTACAGAGCAAACAAGAACTACCACGCAAAAGTTATCCTGCGGTTGATGAAGGAACAGCAGCTGTTGGTTAAAGCTCATTCTCTCTTGAAAGCCAACCGTACACCGCCTAAAAGGAAACCAAAGCCGGATAAGCCAAATCAATGGTGGGGTATTGATATGACCAAGGTGATGGTAACCGGCTTCGGCTGGATGTACATAGTGGTGGTACTGGACTGGTAAACCAAG
>WQXK01000062.1 GCA_009784845.1 Dehalococcoidia bacterium
CCCATTACGCCTGAAAATTATCATCTCCCAGCTTGTAACACTTAAGCGTGGCAGCGAGTTGGTGCGCGTTTCCAAACGCACCGGCGACATGATTACTCTCGCAAACGTGCTGGATGAGGTAGGCGTGGATGCCTGCCGTTTCTTCTTCTTGGCACGTTCTGCCGACAGCCAAATGGACTTCGATTTGGATTTGGCTAAAAAGGAATCATCCGAAAACCCGGTATATTATGTCCAGTACGCCCATGCGCGTATCGCCAGTATATTGCGGTTGGCACAGGAAGAGGACCTGAATCATGCGGATGGCGACACATCACTTCTAACCGATGATGCTGAGTTGGCACTGATACGCATTATGCTGCAGCTTCCTGAAATCGTGGAGTATTCAGCACGCACGCTTGAGCCGCAAAACCTGCCGCACTACGCACAGGATCTGGCCAACTGTTTCCACAGTTTTTACAAGCATTGCCGCGTAGTAGCTGTGGAAAACCCTGAACAAAGCAAAGCAAGGTTGAAGCTTATTGCTTCAACCAAGGTCGTATTAGCCAAAGTGCTAGGCTTGATGGGAATGAGCGCACCAGAGGTGATGTAGCAAGCTACACCACAAGGCAGGTCACTGTGCGGGAGATGCCATCCACAGAATGAATCTTAGACGTGATGACATCGCCGATTTCATTGAGCGTATCAGCTTCAATGACAGCGATGATATCATACGGTCCGGTGACAACATCCACCGATTTTACGCCATTCATGCTATTTAGAGTGCTGACAACCTCTTTATTTTTACCAACGGCAGTCTCGACAAGAACAAAAGCTTTAGCGGACATATGACCCCCCTTGCAGAATAACTCTTTATGAGTGAGAGGATTATAGTTGCCGCCTCCTGCACTGTCAATAAAAAATTCCTTTGCTCATATTATGCGTTTCGCAGTAATACACGATTTGTAGTATAATTCAAAGGTTTTCTATAAATAGCCATGTTGGAAATTAATGTCGCACAATTGCTCAAGGGCAGTATCGGCACCTCAAAGGTAGTGCCGATAGACGACTGCATAGATATTACCGGCTATGGCAATGGCGAGGTAAAGGGCGAAGTAAAGCTGATGCGCACAAATCGCAGCATATTGGTGCAGGGTAAGATGAGCACCTGTGTACAGGTTACCTGCGCACGTTGTCTGGAGGGTTATAATTGTCCACTGGAGTTAAATATTGAGGAGGAGTTTTTCCCCAGCACTGATGTTTCCACCGGTATATTATTGGATGAGCCGGAGGAATCAGATGATTTTACCATTGATGAGCATTTGATTCTGGATCTCGGTGAAGCTATACGACAGTATGCATTATTAGCCATTCCTATGAAGCCTCTATGCAGTGCCGATTGTCAAGGAATAAGGCTGAATTAAGAATAATTCAAGGAGCAAAAACAAGATATGACACCATTACCTAAGAAAAAATGTTCACACGCCCGACAAGGCGAACGCCGCGCCCATTTAAAAGCCAAGGTCGCCTCAGTTGCGGCTTGCCCTCAGTGCGCACAACCCATGCTTCCGCACCATGTCTGCACTACATGCGGCACCTATAATGGTCGCGAAGTTATTGAAATAAAGACGAAAACCAAAAAGAGTTCCTAATCCGCCGCATCACACACTCGGAAGAGATGATGACTCATCCTCTTAAGAAAGTGGTTTTCGTTTTTCCCGGGCATGGCTCACAGTTTGTGGGAATGGGGGGGGACGTGTATGAGTCATTCCCTGAGGCGAGTGCTGTGTTCGATGAAGCTGACGCTACACTTGGATTTTCAATATCAAAGCTTTGCTTTGAGGGTCCGGCAGAGAAGTTATACCTGCCTGCCAATGTGCAGCCAGCATTGCTCACATTAAGCATGGCTCTACTGTCCGTCATGCGCACAAGCCCGAATTACGCCTGTCCATCTTACGTTGCAGGACATAGCTTGGGCGAATACACCGCCTTGGCGGCATCAGGCGCGCTTGGCACACAAGATGCTATCATGCTTGCTCGCCGGCGCGGGCAATTGATGTCCCAAGCCGGAATACGAAAACCGGGCATCGCAGCGGTCATTATCGGTCTAACCGATGAAATAGTCACGGCAATAGCGAGCGAGGCCGGTGTTTATGTGGCAAATTTTAACTATTCAGGGCAAGTGGTTATCAGCGGCGAGACAGACAGGGTTGAAAATGCTATTAGCTTGGCTGCCGCACATGGTGCGATTAAGGCAATACCACTTGCCGGAAGCGTGGCTTTCCACTCACCACTCATGCAATCTGCCGCCGACGAACTGGTGCAAGTTATCACTAAAGTGCGTTTTGACGAGCCTGAATTTCCTGTGATTGGCAACTATTCCGCCTCGCCGCTCACTTCATCCGAAGCACTGCGGGATGAGTTACCGAAGCAGCTATGCCATCCAGTGCAGTGGAGCAAATCCATGTCTTATCTGCTCTCACAGGGAGCAGACTTATTTGTAGAAATTGGTCCGGGAAATGTGCTTTCCAATATAATAAGACGCATTGATGAGCGCGCGCAGTGCATCAATATCGGCAATGCTGGTACACTTAAAGAATATATGCATAATGGATTTAATCTATGACACTGCAAGGCAAAACAGCCCTGGTTACAGGAGCCGGACGCGGCATCGGGCACGCCATTGCGCTTAAGCTGGCAGGCGAAGGGGCATTGGTTGCAGTCAACTCACGAACGTCTCAAAATGCCGAAGCAGTAGCAGCAGAAATTCGCTCGTGCGGGGGACAAGCGATGGCTCTGCCGGCAGATATCGCCTCATCCGATGATGTAAAAGGGCTATTTGACGCATTACTGGCAAAATGTGGCAAATTGGACATACTGGTAAACAACGCCGGCATACTCCGGGATAAACTACTTTTACATATGAGTGATGAAGACTGGGACACCGTGATAAATACAGACTTGAGGAGTGTTTTCCTATGTACACGTGCTGCCCTGAAAACCATGCTGAGTGAGCGTGCGGGGCGCATCATCAATATATCAAGTATCGCCGCATTCGCCGGCAACCCCGGGCAAACAAGCTACGCCGCAGCAAAAGCCGGCATAATAGGTTTTACACGTTCCATGTCACGCGAGGTGGCAAAACACGGCATTACAGTCAAC
>WQXK01000063.1 GCA_009784845.1 Dehalococcoidia bacterium
TAAGCATTTATGCCCAATATTGCCAATGATGTCGTATTACATAATGTGTATACGTATTGATTACTGTGCTTCATTGCATAAGCTTCTGCTCTCCCCCCTCCACCTATGTCCTTTGACCCATGCCCACCCGCCCCCTTCTAGCACTACGCATTCATTTAGTAATCTATACCTGTTGAAATAAAAATAGACAAAACCTAGATACATCTTGACATTGGAGGCATTATGGCATATAATTGTATTACATAGATAGTAATACAATTGTTATGTTGACGGAGGTGGTTTTTTGGCTGATTATCCCGATTGGGTACTAAAACATAAGAAAAAAGGCACATACATTAATCATGTGGGCGGCAAGTATTATCTCTACGCTGCCCATTCCGAACGAGTTCCAGGGACTAAAAAAGTCAGGCGTGTCTCTGACGGCTACATTGGCAGGATAACAGAAAAGGATGGTTTGATCCCTGTACGCGACAAGGTCACAGGCGTCATTGTCTATGAATACGGCCTTTGCATGGCACTTCTCGCATTATGTACAGGCATAGCCAAAGGTATGCAGCGTGAGTTCCGGGGGGCAGCCGAAAAGGTCTTCATTGCAGGGCTGTTGTGCGCCGCTTATGGGAATTATGGGGAGGGCGAATACAGATGGTCGTACCTTTCGGTGAAATACCCCGGCCTATCCATGGGTAACCTGACAGAAAAACAGCAGGTGGGAGCACAGAGGTGCGCCAGGATGGCGGCGGATGCCTTGCGAAAGCAGTTCGGCGAAGCTACGGATGAAGCGGTGGCGCGTTTATCCAGGCTGTGTGCAGTCCTGGCTAACAAGCGTATTTATATTTGTGAGAGCAGTAAAAATACAAAAGAGTGGCTATCCGGCCATAATGTAGAATGGAGAGATTGGTATGGCGAAGAAAATACCGGAGACGCTTTTAGTCATCAAGGACTTCGTAAAGGAACACAGCATCAGCCTGCCGGAGGGCGTGGGAGTCCCAAAAAAGCCAATTCTTAAACTTCTGCGCCTCTTCGGGTCAGTCAGTGACGCCAGGGTGCAGGGCAGGGTCGAATACCCCCTGCGCGAAGTCCTTATGGCGGCCTTTGTTGCCGTGCTGGCTGGCGCCGGCACATTTATTGATATTTGGGAATTCTGCAACTCGAAGAAAGAGTGGCTGTCCGACAATTTTATGATAAAGCATGGCATCCCATCGCATGATACATTCCGGCGCGTACTGTCAATAATAGACCCTAGCGTTTTACAAAGTGCGACTGTGGCATTCTTAATTGACAATATCAGGCTTCTCAGGCGGGCTTTTAATATTGAGGAACCTGAACTGAGGCAATATTGTGTGGATGGTAAAACTGCCCGGGGCACCGGCAGGCTTAAAGGTACGGAGCGTGAGGTGAAACAACTCCATACGCTTCATGTCTATGACAGGACTGACGGGATATGCATTTTCTCAAAACAGGTCGGGGATAAGACCAATGAAATCCCCGTCGCGCAGGATGTGCTTAAATTGTTGAACCTTCAGGGCTCAGTTGTTTCTTTTGATTCGTTGCATACGCAACGTGATACTGTCGCAACCGTCGTAAAACAGAAGGGTGCTTATATGCTCGCGCTCAAAGGCAACCAGCATGCTTTATATGAAGAAGCCAAGTCATATTTTACCCTCGGCCGCCTTATGCAGCTTGAATCGTCCGAAAATAATTATATTGAAGTTAAGAGTAAGGCGCACAACCGTATTGAGATAAGGAAATATGACCTTACCAAAAATATATCATGGCTTGTGCAGGCTAAAGATTGGGCTGGTTTCAAAAGTCTCATATATTATTCGTCGCAAACTGAGGATATTAATACCGGCAAAAAAACTGAGGAGGACTATATTTATATGTCCTCGCTTACTGACGTCGTATTATGCGCAGACGTTATCAGAGGGCATTGGAGCGTTGAAAACCTTTTGCACTACCACCTTGATGTGAATTTCTTTGAAGACGAAACAATGATTATCGACCGCGTCGCTTTTCAGAATATTAGCCTTATGAACAAAATGGCGCTTTCCATAACCAAGCTCATTGCGCCGCTTTTGAAAAAAAGTGTGAGGCTGACAAAGAAGCATATCGGCTGGAATGTCGATACCATCACTAAGTCATTCTGCTTTTTAGATGAAGATATACTTGAAGAAATGTTGTTAAATGTGAAAGTTTAGCTTATTATTCTGAAAATGCTTCCATCTGATAATTATTCTGTTATTTTTATAATAGATTCTGTTCTTGTCCGCAGAAACTCATTCAAAGGAAAGCGGGGCGCTTAGATGCGGCTGGAGCCAGCATCTGCTCCGCTTTCCTTCGTTGTCACATTGTAATATCATTTGATATTGTCAGGTGTTTTGTAATTTAATGCGTTTCTCCTGTTTACAAATTGTCGTGATGCTTTCATAGGTATTGTCAGAAAATAAATCTATTTTAGTTGCTCTTGTCCTCAAACGCAAAACTGCGTCCATTAAAACTAAATTTGGGTTTAGCTATTACTCAAAGTTGCTCAGTCCAATGATGGAATTAGTGCGGAAGTTTTCGGAGCATCCACTATTGGATTGTCCTCAATCAGCTCACTTTTGAGCTGAATAGCCCACTGAGCGCAATTTTGCGTTCAGTGCCACAGACCTCAAAAGTGAGGGCAGTCCGCAATCTCCGGCGGTGCGCCCAAAGGTGGGCTTACCTCGTCTGGCAAAACTTTGTAGCATTGCCACAGCCCCAAAATTTGGAGGCTGTTTAATCAGTCCAACTTTGGACATATCTACATCAGCCTGTCCGCCTCGTCCTGCTGACTAATTAGCCAGCAGGCAAAATCATTCAATCGTATATCTCCACGCTTGACATCAGCCTTGCGCCGCACAGCTTCTTTGCGGAAATCATCGAACGCAACCTTAAACGCCGCTGCTCTTTCGGGATTGGCGGCGTTTCCTTTTTTCAACTTGCGCCAACGGTTATACCAATAATAATACGCCGCTTCGTCAAGCTGTTCGAGTCTGTCTCCTTTCGCCCGTTCATCGTATTCGCGCTTGGCAGTCACAGCTTGCTCCTTGCGGCAAGCATCGGAACACAATTCATAATGA
>WQXK01000064.1 GCA_009784845.1 Dehalococcoidia bacterium
GCGAACAGTATTACAAAGCGAACAGTGCTGATAAGCGAACAGGGTTGAAAATGCGAACACTCTTACAAAGCGAACAGCCTTGGTAAGCGAACAGAACACTCCGGTGTTAGATGAAACCTGCGTGTTGTATCCCTTATGCTTGCAGGTGGCTTTGTCGGGGGTGCTTGGTGTATATTACGAGCCATGTGGTTTGCTTGTTTTGGCTTGCGCATTCAAGGATAACAATCATATGAGCATTTCTGTTATCGCAGAAAAACTGGAAAACCTGACGCGCTACTATGGCGTGAAGCAGAGTGCTTTGTGCCGGTCATCAGTGTTCGTTTTGCCGGATTGGCTACTCTCATGGTGGCAGTCGTTTGGTGCCGGCTTTACGGCATATCCTTTGCTGGTGCGCCGTGGCGATGAGGTTATTGGATGCGCTCCTCTCAAGCTTAAGGGCGGGGTTGCCTCCTTTATCGGCGACAATGACGTCTGCGACTATTTGGATTTCATCACTGCTCCCGGCACAGAAGATGCGTTTGCCTCGGCATTGTTGGATTATCTTAAGGCGCAGGGCATACAGAGGCTGCAATTGGAGACGCTGCGTCCGGACTCTATTGCCGCCGTAAATGTTGCGCGTGAGGCGCAGCGGCGCGGTTGGCAGGTGCACTTTTCAGGCTTGGAAACCTCATCCGAGATGCAATTGCCGCCTGATTGGGACATGTACCTTTCTGCGCTGGATGCGCGATACAGGCGTGATGCCGAGCGCAAGATGCGCCAATTGGAGAATGTGGCACCGCTGCGTTTTGAGGTATTGAAAGGCTTGGATGTCGGAGAGGGTGAACTGGACGCGTTTCTCGATATGATGGCCGGTAGCCGCCGCGACAAGGCGCATTTTCTGACGGGCGACATGCGCTTGTACTTCCACCGCTTATCCCAGGCTATGGCAGGCTGCGGCTTGTTGAGGCTGGCTTTCCTTTATGTAGGTGTGGCGCGTGTGGCTGGCATACTCTACTTTGACTACAACGATAGATTATATCTGTATAACAGTGGTTATACCGCACAATATGCCGCAATGAATGTCGGGTTGGTATCCAAGCTGCTTGCCATTCGGCAGGCTATCGCAGACGGCAAAAAGGTGTTTGATTTTCTGAAAGGGTCTGAGGTATACAAGTCGCATTTGGGCGGGAGTGAGATTGGGCTTTCACGCTGCGATATTGTTGTGGGTTGAATCGGTCAAAAAAGTTGATACTCCCGTTGTGATGCTCCCGACATTTGGTCCGATTTAAAAGTCAGCCCGTACCATGCTAGGTAACCACTGTTTACACGAATAGTTGACACGATGGGCTTTGAGAGTACAATGTAATAAAATTATTGTATACTCTTTCTCGTAATGTGGTATGACAGCGTTTTAAAATACAATAGGTAATAATGAAATTGGTTGATTGTTATGAATAGCGGACTGTATACGATTAGCGAAATATCAAATATCTTGACTCCTATCGCAGAAGATTTTGGGATTAAGAAGGTTGCGTTATTTGGTTCCTATGCTCGGGGCGAGGCGACTGAGAATAGCGACTTGGATTTTCATATTATTGACAGAGGTAGTTTGCGTGGGCTATTCCGCTTGTCAGGGTTTGCGCTTGCTCTTGAGGATGCTTTCAAGAAACCTGTAGACGTAGTTACAACAAACTCCATGTTTGATGATGTAAAAGCAATCGTTGAGCAAGAAGAACAGGTTGTCTATGAAGCATAACGAAATGGATATATCAACCCTACGGCATATAGTCGTATGCTGCGATGAGATAGCCTCTTCAATTGAACGGCATGTTTAACACTTGAAAAAATCTCCGATGATTCTGTGTATAAGAACGCACTTTCAATGTGCATTTTACAAATTGGGAAACTGTGACGACAGATATCGAGCCGCTGAAAGAGTATTGCTTGGAGTGTATCAGAAATCTTTCTAATTAGCTGCCTTTTGGTGATTCTGAGCGATTTAGGCCTTTTGGCGGAACAAATTGTTGACACGTTGGGTTATCGAAGTACAATAGTATCAGGGTGTTTCGCTACCTTTAAGTGCGAGTTTTGGTGTTAGAAAAGGGCGGCGTGCGCCGCCCTTTTCCGTATAAAAATCCGTAGGTAAAACAATTATGAAAATCGCAATGTTTTGTATTCATAGCTGTCCTTTGGGGCAACTTGGCGCGCGCGATATCGGCGGCATGAACGTTTACGTGCGCGAGGTGTCGCGTTATCTTGGGCAGATGGGGCATCTTGTCGATATTTATACCCGTGCGCATGACGTGCGCGACAGGCAAATCGATAGCCCTTATCAAAACGTGCGTGTCATTCATATTCAGGCGGGACCCTTGGAGGATATGGGCAAGTTGGCACAGTACCGCCATTTGGCTCATTTCATGCAGAATATGGACACCTTTCTTGCAGGTGCTGAGGTTCATTACGATTTGGTGCAAAGCCATTATTGGCTGTCGGGCCTTGTCGGGCAGCGCTATGCAAGGGCATGGAATGTACCGCACGAGATCATGTTTCACACGCTTGGCGCCATCAAAAATAACCTTCCCGTTGGCGAGATTGAGCCTAACGTGCGCCTGACGGCTGAGCGCGAGTTGATGCGCACAGTTTCGCGTATTATCTCATCTACCGCACTTGAAAAGGCTGCATTGGTGCGTCTTTACGGTGCTGATGAGTCTAAAATCAGCGTTGTACCATGCGGGGTCAACACCGAGTTGTTTCAGCCGCAGGACAAAGCTGAGGCAAGAAAAATACTGGGGTTGGGTGATGGCAAAATTCTTTTGTTTGTCGGGCGCATAGAGGAAATTAAGGGAATAGTTAATCTAATTCAGGCACTTGGCATGTTGCCGCTTGATGACTGCCCTTTGCTGCTCATCATAGGCGGAGATGAGCACTCGCGCCCGATGGTGATTAGACTTAAGGCTACCGCTGGCATGCTTGGTATAAAAGATAACGTAAAGTTCTTAGGTTCCGTGGCGCAAGGTCTGCTGCCGTCATATTACAGTGCCGCTGATGCCGTCGTTGTGGCATCATATTACGAAAGCTTCTGTTTGGTAATATTGGAGGCACTTGCC
>WQXK01000065.1 GCA_009784845.1 Dehalococcoidia bacterium
TAACCCCACACTTTCAGACCTTGTAGGAGGCATACAGGCTGTTACACTGGGGGATGAGGAAGCTAAGCGGCGCGGTACGCAAAAGACCATTCTGGAGCGCAAATCACCGCCGACATTTGGCGTGGTGGTGGAAATACAGGACAGATATAAGGTTGCAGTGCATCCTGATACCGCTGAGGCGGTGGATGACAGTTTGCGCGGACAGCAACCAGCCACGGAACTGCGCTGGCTGGAGGACGGCAAGGTGCGTGTTGAAAAGCAGGAGCCGGCACGCTCGTCACACAGCAGAGGCGATGCCGGCGAACGATTTGCTGATAAACGCAAAGATGGGCCTAGGATGTATCTTTTTGGCATAAACAGGCAGCGGCTGGAGGAAGAAGCCGCTCAGATGAAACTGCCAATTTGCATTACAGATGACCTGCGCTCAGCAGGACTGATGGTCACCTCCAAGAGTTATTTCCGCCGTAAGCCGCAAAAAATTCGCGATGCTGAATCTCACGGCATACCCATCTATGTGTTACGCACGCACACGCCTATGCAGCTACGCCATATGTTAGCCACCATGCATCCGCAGGCAAACATTCCGCACCCCGAATTTGAGCCAAACGAAGAGCACCGTGAGCAGCTTGCCGCTGCCTTGAATGAGGCGGCAGATGCCGCCGGTGAGGTGCTGAGTAACAGGGAAAACCCTGTTGAGTTGAACCCGCAGGGTGCTTATATCCGCCGCCTGCAGCATCTGATTGCCGAGCGCAATATGCTTACCTCAAAAAGCGTAGGACGCGACCCGCACCGTAGGGTTATGATTTATAGGGACGAGCGTTAGATGGGCCTCTTTATCACTTTTGATGGTTGTGAAGGCTGCGGTAAAAGCTACCAGAGCAAGGAGTTGTATCGCCGCCTGCTATCATGCGGTATCGCGGCTGTTTTGACGCATGAGCCCGGCGGTACTGTCCTTGGTGAAAACATCACCAAATGGCTGAAATGGCACAAAGAACTGGCTCTTTCAGCAACCGGAGAATTGTTGCTGTTCAGCGCATCGCGCAACCAGTTATGTAATGACGTCATATTGCCAGCTCTCAACAAAGGCGAATTGGTCCTTTGCGACAGGTTTTATGACTCCACCATTGCCTATCAAGGCTACGGGCGCGGGTTGGATTTTGATACTATAAAAGCTCTCAATAAGCTGTCCACCGATGGTTTGAAGCCAAAGCTGACAATACTGCTGGATATGCCGGCTGACTGCGGGCTTGCGCGTAAGAATAAAAACCGCCGCGATCGTTTTGAGGCAGAGGAACTGGCTTTTCACGAGCAGGTGCGCCAAGGCTACTTACAGTTGGCTCGTGCCGAGCCGCGACGCTTCTTCGTAGTGGATGCAACCCTCTCAAAAAAGGCTATAGCCGACCTCATTTGGCAAAAAGTAACTCCATTGCTGCGCAAAGCCAAGTCCACCAGCACTTGATAGTGCTCTAATACACAGATTAACGCAGGAACGGGTTTATTAAACGTTCTTCGCCGATTGTGGAAGACGGCCCGTGACCCGGATACACCACTGTTTCATCCGTGAGTGTCATCAACTTGGCATGGATGTTGTCTATGATGGTATATGGGTTGCCTCCAGACATATCAGTGCGCCCGATGCTTCCGTTGAATAGTGTGTCTCCCGTAAATACGACGCCACTGCCCAGCAGGCATATGCATCCAAGGGTATGCCCCGGTGTGTGCAATACTTTTAGTTTTTCGTCACCATTGCCCAGCACGTCACCGTCACGTAACAATCTGTCGGGGATGATGCTGTTGTAACAAAAACCAAGCATGGCATATAGCTGCCTGTTGTTAAGATCTGAGACGGCAGCCTCGTGAGCCCATACCGGCGCATTGCTCCCTGCCTTTACCTGAAGCAACGCATCAGTGTGATCCGGATGGCCATGCGTTAGGATAACAGCCTCAATGCTCAAGCAAAGTTCATTGATGCGACCTAAGATGACAGATGCCTCGCCGCCCGGGTCTATGACAAAACCGCATTTGGTTTTGGGTGAGGCATATAGGTAGCAGTTGGCTTGATAGTCGCCCAGCGGAAGTGTTTCTAGTATCATGAGAGCAATTTTAGCATCATTCGTGGAATTGAAACAAACAGATTTTTCATTTAATATGTATTACTGAATAACGGGAGACGAACTACAACTATCCTAAAATTAGTCAGCATACACGAGCCCACGGGGTAATTAGGCTAGTACTCTTTACCTAATTTTTCGGAGAGTTCCAGTCTGGAATATTTTTCTCCTGGCAGTTCCCGTAATTTGTCGAAAACCTTCTTGTCTGAGATTCCTATATCAAACAAATCAGCGTTTTCGTTGAGGTCTTTGCATAGATAAATAATGCCCCAATAATACAATGTGCCGCGTTGGTCCCACACAGGAGGAATGATAATGTAAGTATCTTCGTAGAAGATTACATCGTATGTCACATCCTGACCTTTATTTGAATTACCCCACCAATTATCCCAACTGGCTTCGTCTTTTCGGTTGTAACAGACATCAAAAACCATTTCTGCACCGTCATAAAATATGACTGTTTTACTTGGTTTTGTTACATCCCACAAATGCTTGTCACCTTCACAGCGTAGTTTATAAACACCCAACCCAAATGGCGTCAAATCGGCATAAGTCTCATAGTTAATTATTTCTTCTCGCGCTTGCGAAATTTCTTGATTTCTGGCGATTGTCGCCGGTAAATTTATTGCAGTGACAATTCCCACGATTGTTAAGATTGCTAAGATTTCAAGGATTACTATTGAAATCCCAGCCCAAGAAAACACTGTTTTTTGATTTTTAACCCCATTACTCCGAAAATTACCGACAGTATATTTGTTATAAGCCCAATCGGAACCATTATCCAAATCAAAAAAACGAAAAGCCACCACACTGCCCCTGTATCATTTTCGTTAAAAGAACCTATTGAAAGAAGAAGGCAAAAAAGAAATCCAAATACAATAATTACTATAGGAGCCGCCGATAAAAGCAAACTTGCTATTGAGTAACCATTTTTGCCACTCTTTTGTGGA
>WQXK01000066.1 GCA_009784845.1 Dehalococcoidia bacterium
GATCACGTCGTAGAGCAGGGGGGCTTACACGTTTTAGGTAGCGAACGCCATGAGTCGCGCCGCATTGACAACCAGCTGCGCGGTCGTGCCGGACGCCAGGGTGACCCGGGCTCGTCACGTTTCTTTGTATCATTGGATGACGACTTAATGCGCCGTTTCGGCGGAAACCGCATACAGGGCATCATGGAATGGGCCGGCATGGATGAGGACACCCCCATTGAAAACCGGCTTATCTCACGCAGTATTGAAAGCGCCCAAACCAAAGTGGAAGGATTTAACTTCGATATCCGCAAGCATCTGGTGGAATACGATGACGTCATCAACAAGCAAAGGGAAATTATCTATGGTGAACGGCGCAAAATTCTGGAAGGGGCTGACCTGCGCGCCAACATTTTGGATATGGTGTCAGACGTTATTGAAACTGAAACTGACAGAATCATTCGGGTACCACGGGATGAAGAGCCCGATTTCGATGCCCTCGCAGGCGCGATTAAAAACATCTTCCCCATTCCGGCCGATATTACCCCTGACACATTGCGCCAAATGCGCCCAGACGATATAAAGGATACTTTGATACAAGCCGCCGAGGAAATATACTCTCAAAAAGAGGATGAGGTGGGCATAACCAATATGCGCACGCTTGAGCGGCTTGTGATGCTGCGCGTGATTGACACACTGTGGGTAGAGCACCTTACAGCCATTGATTACATTCGCCAAGGCATCGGCTTGCAGGCTATGGCCCAGCAGGACCCGCTGGTGGCCTACAAGCGCCAATCAAGCGTAATGTTTGATGAGTTACGCGAAGCCATCCGCAATGATCTGGCGCATGTTATCTTCCGCGTTTCCATCGCCAAACCGGGTGTTCCAAACCAGGCAGCAACACCCAACCAGGCATCATCCCCCATGACCAAAATCGTAGGCAAGCCGAATGACAAAAAGGCATCCTTACCTTTGGGGCAGAAACCCGGCCGCAATGACCCTTGTCCCTGCGGCAGCGGGGAAAAATACAAGCACTGTCACGGTCAGTAAGTATGGCACAAAACTCAGCATCATCCAGTCCGGTAGCGGCAGTTGATGAGGTCGTCAATTGCTTCAAGGCAAGCGTTAAAACAGGGCAGAACTGGTTTTTAGCCTTGCTTGAGGCTATAAAGAACTGGCCCGTCAGCGAGGAAAGCTATGACGGGCAGAACTATAACTACGTCATAGCGGGAGAGGCATTGGATATGCCCCAAATAGCCGAACGGTTGCTCACCGCAGCCGGAGAACTGGTACCTGAAGAAGAAAAGCTGGACTTTCTATTTCACAACAAACCGCCTCTGCAACTCAGCATGGAAAAAACTCAGGAGTTGATGGGGGAGTTGCGTCTGGGACAATATCTTAACTTTTTCTACGGGATTGTTGTTGAGGAAGCCCTGATGCAAACGGTAGAAGAGGAAGTGCAAAAAGAAGAGCAGGGGCTTAAGACATGCAATGAAGCCGAGGCTATCGATGAGGCTTACCGCCGCATATATGAAAACACTCAGCGCACCCTGTTGCGTCAGTTCCTCAAAGAGATGGGCTATACAGCCAGTCGCAGCATGACACTGAAACAACTCAAGGAGTTCCGTTATTGGCGTTTTAAATATCGTCTGAAGCACTGCGACAAGGCGCGTATCGCATCTGATACCAAAAAAGCCCTTGCATGGATGAAGCGCAACAACATCAAATAAAAACTATTGACACCACGTTATGCGTATGTGAAAATTACGCCGGTTTGTGGAGGAAAACATGCGAAACCTAAGAATAGCCATGATTTTATACGGTGCCATCCAAATAGCAGAGGGTTTCGTCATGTGGCTGATGCCGGACAAATTCCCTTCCTTTATCGGTTTTAACGAGCAGATGTTCATGAGCACTGATGCCAGAGGTTTTCTCAATTTCATGCTGATTCTTGCAGGGGTCGCTTTCATAGCCGGAGGCTTCATAATCATAGCCGGCAGCTTCAATAACCCGTGGCGTAATGCCAACCCTGTGCGTTTCGCCATACTATGGAGCGCACTTATGTTTGTCGGGCAAATCCACGCGCTAATCAAAGGCTCCGTTTCATTTGGGCAGATTTGGTTTGTTCTGATTATCACAGCCATTTTCCTGGCGGCATTCTTAATATTTTACCCGTGGCCCTTTAATCGTAAAAGCTTCAGGTAAAACCAAACCCCAACTCTCAAGGTTTCTTTATATTTCACTTCTTTTGACTTTAATTTAGCCGTGAGATTCTTCTATTTTATGTCATTTAACAGCGACTTCTTTAGCT
Source organism: Dehalococcoidia bacterium (assembly GCA_009784845.1). The sequence continues at coordinate 2,291 of WQXK01000066.1, forward strand.
TTTATCGGTTTATTGTATCGGATTCGTATCGCTCTTTTTAGCGTTATACAGTGGTTTTCTCACTCAATATCACCATTCATTATTCTCGGCAACTAAGTAACAAATAACCAAATCCTACGGCTAAACATCTCGGAATCTTTTCAAAGTACGTTCTCTGGCAACGTGGGGTCAAATCTAGGGGTTAATCAACTGTTTCTAGTCCCATTTTCCCCACCCATCCCTCAAAACATTCACTTGCTACATATGCACGCAATAGTGTATTTTTGCTGGGTGTTTGTAGATAGAAAACTACTCTCAACCGGATATGAAAACAGGACTGCTCCAGTGGCCAATTATACATGGCAAAAGCATATATAGCACTTGACAAAATGGAAACAGAAAACATAATTCTTTGCAGGCAGGCAGTGCCTATGCTAATTCACTTGTAGTATTACGCTCATTTCAATTTAATAATTGCGACACAACCGCATGTATTCTCTCAAAGGAATCATGCGGTTTTTGTTTATTCTAATAGTATGCGAAGGAGTTCACAATGAAGAAACTGTAATGCACCCTATTTGTCAAGTAGAAATTAAGGGAATAAAATGGCTGCCTTGTGATACTCCTCCTCAAATGTATTTGGCGCCTTGTAACCTAGTGTTGAATGCAAATAGTCTTGATTGTA
>WQXK01000067.1 GCA_009784845.1 Dehalococcoidia bacterium
TAGTGTTGAATGCAAATAGTCTTGATTGTAATAATCCACCCAGTTACTGACGGCGTCTGTCAGTTCAAACGGGATAAACCATTCTCTAAGCCATAACAGCTCCTCTTTCATTGTTCTGAACAATCTCTCGGTATCAGCGTTGCCTTGTTATTGAAAAAAACACGGCAAACCCAGACGATGTTCTCAAATTGTTAAAGCCGCAACTTATTAAACAAGTTGCTACAGTTAAAAAAATCCCCATGGACAAACGCCATGGCGCAAAAATCGACTACTCACGGCTTATTGCTATGCTTTGACATACACTACACTGCCTATTTAAGCTGAGGTCAATGACTTCTCCGCGGAAGCAGCCCATTTAAGATTCTCGGGAAAAATGTACACTTTAAATGTATTGCATCCAAATTGCCAGTTAACTTTTGCGAGTAATATTAGTTGCGACCCAATCCCATACCTTATCTGCTACGGCGCGCTTTGACATCAGAGGCAAATCGTTCTCTTCGCCATCACGGCTGATGAGCGTTACCTTATTGGTGTCTGTACCAAAGCCGCCACCAAGAGTGGTAACGTCATTTGCCACAATCAAATCCAGTCTTTTATCGGCAAGTTTTTTCCTGGCATTTTGCAAAAGCTTTTCTGTCTCAGCAGCGAATCCTATGCGCAGAAAATCCCCTTCTACCTCGGCTAAAATATCCGGCGTGCGCTCCAGTTCCATACTTAACTCAGGCGCATCCTTTTTGATTTTGTTTTGTGACGTCGTTTTCGGGCGGAAATCAGCAACCGCGGCTGCCATCACCAAAACGTCCGCGTCAAGCACAGCTTGCTTGACCTCCTCCAGCATTTGACGTGCACTTTCCACTTTTGTCAGGCTTATGCCTGATGGCTGTTCCAACTTCGCTGTGGAAATTAGTGTTACCTCAGCCCCTCTATCCCTTGCCGCCTCCGCTAAGGCATAACCCATCTTGCCGGATGAACGGTTGCCAAGGAAGCGCACGGGGTCAATCATCTCACGCGTTCCACCGGCAGTTATTACCACTTTTCTGCCAAGCAAATCATCAGTACGACCAAGAACCGTGTTGATGGCAGCGACGATATCGTCAACATCTGCCAACCGACCTTTGCCAATATCATTACAGGCCAAATGCCCCACGGCAGGCTCCACAATAATAAAACCCCGCTCTTTAAGGCATGACAAATTACCCTGCGTAATCGGATTTTCATACATGTTGCAATTCATGGCAGGTGCTACAATCACCGGTGCTTTGGTAGCCAGCACGATGGATGAAAGGAGGTCATCAGCCAAACCATGCGCCATTTTGGCGATAATGTTTGCCGTGGCTGGTGCGACCACTAAAACGTCAGCTGCCTGGGCAAGCGAAACATGCGTGATGCTAAAGTTTTCTGGTGGAGCCCACATGTCACATGCAACCGGTCTATGAGTCAGGGAGCGCAGCGTGAGCGGTGTGATAAACTTCTGTGCCGCCTCGGTCATCACCGTTTCCACAGCTGCTCCCGCCTTGGTAAGACGGCTTGCCAACTCAGCTGCCTTATAGGCTGCAATACTGCCTGTAATACCCAGCACCACTGTCTTATTTGTCAGCATACTTCCTCCACTAATTCTTGTTCAGCTGGTATAGTATTTTAAGACCAATAAGCGACAGGTCGGGATTGACAGCATCAATTACATTGGTTTCGCCAAGGATAAGCGAAGAATAACCGCCAGTGGCGACAACTGTGGCATTCCCTGCCAATTCGCGCTTAATACGAGCCACCATACCCTCTACAAGCGACGTATAGCCAAAAATGATGCCAGACTGCATGGCAGCAATCGTGTTGCTGCCAATAGCCTTCTTGGGGGCTGACAACTGCACTCTATACAACTGTGCCGGGCGTGTAAAAAGGGCCTCTGCCGCCATCATAATGCCGGGGGCAATGGCGCCCCCCAAATACTCTCCGTCACAGGAGACCGTATCAAAAGTCGTTGCCGTTCCCATGTCCACGATAATAACATTATCCTTATACAGCGCATGCGCCGCCACGGCATTCACAATGCGGTCTGCACCAACCTCACGCGGATTATCCATGCGAATGCGCACACCTGTTTTAATGCCGGCAGCCACAATAAAAGGCTCGAACTTTAAATATTTCCGTATCACGTCGCCAAAGGTATGGATGAGCGCCGGCACGGTACACCAAATAGCGGCGTCTCTTATGTCATGCGGGTTAACTGAGCCCTGTCGTAACAGGCTATCAAGCGTGACGATATACTCGTCCGGCAAGCGATGCATATCCGTGGCTATATGCCAGTCGGCATATAATTTATCGCCGTCAAAAAGCCCCAGTTTTATGGATGTATTGCCAATACCGACAGCCAACAGCATTTTCAAACTCCTGCTTACGCCACAAACTGCGGTGTTTCTTTCAAGTGTTTCAGCGCAAGGGGCAACTCAGGCAACAGATCAGATGCCAGCATGCCGGCATCACCCAGTCTAAAACATAGCGCCTCTGCGGCCTTTGAGTGTAAAAATACTCCAAGACAAGCGGCGTCAAAGAAAGATAATCCCTGCGCGACCAATCCGGCGATGATACCAGCCAGTACGTCTCCGGTGCCGGCTGACGATAACCCTGCATTGGCATAGCAATTGATGCGCAAAGCACCATGCGGTGAGGCAATGATACTGTTGGCACCCTTTAGCACAATAGTTTTATTCCACTCCTCCGCTTTACGCAAGGCAAGATTAAAGCGATCCGCGTGTACCTCATCAATCGTAAGACCGCATAGCCGCGCCATCTCGCCGGGATGTGGTGTTACTACGGCATCATCCGGCAGGCGCTCCCACCAGTTAGGAATTGTGGACAAATAGTTGAGAACATCGGCATCAA
>WQXK01000068.1 GCA_009784845.1 Dehalococcoidia bacterium
AACCATAACAATATCCCCAACTTTCACGGGCGCAAAAAGTTCTATGGCGCTACTGCCATGCAGTGCAGCCTGCGGCAAAGCCGCCAGCTGCTCACAAACCTGTTCCAAGCTGATGGCAAGCAGCCAAGACAGCGGCACCTCCTCCTGCCACAGAGGATTGTCGTCACCTACCACCTCGACAAAGTGCTTTATGCGCTCACGCTCTGCAGTATAATCCCGCGAAAGCCAGACATGTCCTGTCTTTTGTTTCAGTTCCTCAATAGCAAAACATTGCGCCATAGCTAATAATAGCGCTAATTAAGCAATATGTTCAACGCAAAACGCTATTGTGTTATTGCGAAAGATACGCTAAAATGAAAATGAGTTTCATTTTCATTTTCAGGAGAAACACAAAATCGTGAGCCGCCCGTCACAATATAAAACAAAACAAAGTGAGGCTATCCTTTCCTATATCGCCTCTTCTCCCGATGCGCACGTAACGGCAAAACAGATCGTGGCCCATTTTGAAAACTGCGGCACATCCATCGGGCTTACGACAGTTTACCGCCACCTTGACAAGCTGGCAGGCAGCGGGAAAGTGCGCCAGTATGTGACGGATGGCACGTCCTGCGCCTATTACCAGTATGTCAGCGAAGCCACAGATACACCAGAGCATTTTCATTTGAAATGCGACGGATGTGGTGAGCTTTTGCATTTGGATTGTGCCGAGGTAAGCGAATTGCAGCAGCACATAAATAATGAGCACTCTTTTCAAATCAATCCCATGAAAACAGTGTTTTACGGCAAATGCCAAACTTGTTGCCTAAAGGATAGTTCTCAAGGGATTGAAAAATGAACCATAACGAGCGGCGCTTGAAACATCCTTTACATTTCAGCTTTACACCCATAAAGGAGCAAAGGAGATTATCTTTTATATGAAACGCTTTGTTTCATTGATGTTAATAGCATCATTTCTGCTGTCGCTGTTGGCGGGATGTCAACAGAACGAGCCGGACGACAGGACCTGCGTCGTCGCCACAATTTTCGCACCTTTTGATTTCGTGCGCGAAATAGCCGGTGACGCAGTCAATGCGAGCATGCTTCTTCCGCCTGCCGCCGAAAGCCACTCTTTTGAGCCCACGCCCAAGGATATTGTTAAAATTCAAAACTGTGACATTTTCATTTACGTCGGTGGTGAGTCCGATGCGTGGGTAAATCAAATACTGTCATCCATGGATACCCACAACATGAAAATCATCACACTCATGGATTGCGTCGATTTGGTAGAGGAGGAAATCGTTGAGGGTATGGAGGAAAACGACGAGGACGCATACGACGAGGTTGCATACGACGAGCATGTCTGGACTTCACCTAAAAACGCCAAGCTGATTGTTCAGAAAATTTCGGATGCCTTATGCGAGGCTGATACGCAAAACGCCGCTTTGTTTCAGGCGCGCACAACTGCTTACCTTGAAAGGCTGGACGTGCTGGATGCGGCTTTCAGGTCAGTCGTGGACAGCGCGGTGCGGAAAACCATCGTCTTCGGCGATAGATTCCCTTTCCGTTATTTTACCGATGCCTACGGGCTTGATTATTTTGCGGCATTTCCGGGGTGCGCATCTGAAACCGAGCCGAACCCTAAGACCGTCGCTTTCCTAATAGATAAGATTAGAGCGGAGAATATCCCCGTTGTTTTCCATATTGAGTTATCAAACCCCAAAATGGCGAATACCATACGAGCTGAAACCGGAGCAAAGGTTTTGCTTTTACACTCATGCCACAACATATCACGGGATGATTTCAGGAAAGGCTTAAGCTATATGGAACTCATGACGCGTAATGTTGAAGCGCTGCGGGAAGCGCTGCAGTAATATGGCTCTCATCACCTGCCGGGATGCCTCTTTCGCCTATGAGGGCAACACCGTCATTGAAGGTCTTAACTTTACAGTTGAAGGCGGCGATTACCTGTGCATCATCGGCGAAAACGGCTCAGGTAAAAGCACCATCATCAAAGGATTGCTGCGCCTTAAAGCACCTCAAACCGGAAGCATCGCCACAGGTGACGGGCTTAAGCCCAATGAAATCGGTTACCTTCCACAGCAAACTGTAGTACAGAAGGATTTCCCGGCAAGCGCATATGAGGTCGTTTTGTCCGGAAGGCTTGGTGCGCGCGGCATATTACCTTTCTACTCAAGGGCAGATAAGGCCATCGCCGAAGAAAACATCCGGCGTCTTGATATTCTTGATCTGCGCAATAAATGTTATCGGGAATTATCCGGCGGGCAGCAACAACGCGTGCTGCTGGCCAGGGCACTCTGCGCCACAAAAAAACTCCTGTTGCTGGATGAGCCCGTTGCCGGGCTTGATCCGCTGGTTACACAGGAATTGTACCGGCTAATCGAGGACATTAATCGCCAAATGGGTATTACCATCATCATGGTTTCACACGACGTGCGCACCGCAGTCAAATACGCCAGCCACATCCTGCACCTGAAAAACACGCAGGCATTTTTTGGGAGAACCGAGGATTATGTAAACTCAGGCGTTGGAATCAGCTTTTTAAACTGCGGCTGCGCCGACGGAAGGCACTCCGAATGATTAACGCCTTGGTTGAGATGTTCTCATATGCCTTCATTGTCCGTGCTATCGTTGTCGGTCTGCTGGTATCGCTTTGTGCCGCGCTACTGGGCGTAAGCCTTGTGCTAAAGCGTTACTCTATGATTGGCGACGGACTTTCGCATGTAGGATTCGGAACGCTTGCCGTGGCCACAGCTTTGAATATCGCACCTTTGAGCATA
>WQXK01000069.1 GCA_009784845.1 Dehalococcoidia bacterium
TGCTGTGACGTGCCATCCGTCATCATATGCCGGGTAGGTAAAATCCAAAATGCCGTTGTACCTCAGTTTGACTGTGACTTCGGAGGTTGCATCAGGGTAAAGATATATTACCGGCTTTGCTGGCGCAGGCATAAACGCCTCTCTACACGTTTGATTAAAAAGCAAAACACCGACAATTATGCAGGCAACCACGACGCCAATTACTACCACGATTGTCCTTTTCATAATTTACGCTCCAACAAGCATTTGGCAATACGTTTTAAACGCCCAGCTTTCCGTTTTATCCTTAGAACAAATCGGCTTCGCTTTGCTTGACGGCTCGCTGCATCTCAGCATTGAGCATAGGCGGCAATCCTTGAATATCAACCTTGAGGAAGCCCCTGATAATTGCAGCGGTTGACTCATCCCTTGTAAGACCGCGCGCCATAAGGTATTCCACCTCTTCTTCGGCAATTTTGCCCACGGCAGCCTCATGCGACAGATCAACTCCAGCACGGTTACCCTTAATCTCCGGAATTGCATGGATGGAACCGTGCTCACCCAATATCAAACCACGGCATTCAAGATGCCCTTTGGTTTCCAACTCGGATGCCTCAATGTATCCGCGTGAGATGATTTCGCCGCCGGCTGATATGGTGCGGGCTATCATTTCCGTCTTTGCCCCCTTAGCCGACAATATGGCACGCGAGCCGACGTCAATTTTAGAGCCGGGGGTTGCTACAATCACCGAGTTAAACCGTGCCGTGGCATTCTCTCCCATACAATAAGCCGTGGGATTGGATTGCATCGAATGCACCGGTCGCATGATGACGAAATTGGACATGAACAGACCATCCTGCTCAATAATGGCGGTTGTGCGCGGGCGTACCTCAACGTCAGGTGCCCACGAATGAATCATGGTAAAGGTAACCTTAGCCCCTTTTTTGATAAAAAACTCGGATACGCCCAAATGCACGCCCGGCTCATGACCCGATGATGAGCAGCCTGTGATGATGTGCAGCTCCGAGCCTTCCTCAGCGATAATTATATTATGTACGTCCTGTATGGCACGGGCACGCGACATATACAGGCACGCCTGAACAGGATATGTGGTCTTCACGCCGGGAAGTGCCCGCATAAAATAACCGTCGGCCTGATTTAACTCGGTATGTGCAGTGAACTTATCCGTATCCACTTTCACTGCTTTCCACAGATAGTCCTTTACCCAGTCGTATTTGGCTAAAGCCTCCGATGTTGCCATGACCTCAATGCCATCCTGCGCAACAGCCATATGCATGGGCTGGTTATCAATCTGCACAAAAGTGCCGGAGCGCTGCGACAAGTCATCCAGCATAACCCCAGTGGATAACACAGACTGCCTCACGCCAGCAGGGATAGCGCCCGTTGCCACATTTTGCGGAGCCTGTGTGACGTGGCTTTCAAACTTGCTTAAATCAACATCATCGCCTACGGCAGCTTTTTTGTCGCGGGCGGCAAGAGCCTGTTCCTGACGTTTTCTTACTTCTTCAAGCATACTACACACTCCTGATAACCTTTGGCTTTGATGGTATTGAGCATGTCATGCGGGTCTCCGTCACAGATAATCTGTCCGCCACATAACACATATCCTGTGCGTGCGTTGACATAATCCAGTATATGTCCAGTGTGGGATATTATAAGACCTGAGCGCGAGCGTTCGCGTATGGGATGAGTCTTGCCCAGCACTTCGTTTATAAGTTGTCCGATAAGGGAAATGTTTTCCAGATCAACACCAGATTCTGGCTCATCAAGCAGTGCCAAATCCGGACCTTGCGCCAAAAGCTGCAGCATCTCGGAGCGTTTGGTTTCGCCGCCTGAAAAGCCGGCATTGATGTTGCGCCCCAGAAAGTTGGTCATGTGGGACTTTTCGGCAAGCGCGGTTACCAACTCCTCGGCTTCTTTGTCGTCGCGGCGCAGGCAGGCAAGCACCATGTCATGCATTTTAACACCGCGCACAACCGGCGGACGCTGGAAAGAGATGCCTATACCAAGCCTGGCACGCTCATCTACCGGCATATTTGTGATATCTTGTCCCTTAAATGAAATACTCCCGCCTGTGATGCGATACCTTGGGAAGCCCATAATCGTCATAAGCAGCGTGGTTTTGCCGCCGCCGTTGGGACCGAAGATAACCGCTGTTTCTCCCGGATTGACCACAAGATTGAGACTATGCAGGATTTCACGACCGTCCACTGTCACGGTCAGGTTGTTAATTTCCAGCAGGGCAGCCTTTTCCATACGCACTCCTTAGCCACAATGAAACTCTGTGTTAAACAGTTTTAGATAAGGGTAAATAACAATCATCATAAAACCACGCTAATTATAGCATAGACATGAAAATAGATAAGCATCAATGAGTGGAAGTATTTGCAAGAGGTCAAATAAACCGGAGAAAATACCAACAAAAAAATTGGCTCCCCGACTAGGATTCGAACCTAGAACCTAGCGGTTAACAGCCGCGCGCTCTACCATTGAGCTATCGGGGAGTATATAACTATTATATTACAAACCGATGCATTTTCACAGTGCCCCGCATCAGCCTGTTTTTTTTGGCTGCCGAGCCAGGATTCGAACCTGGGCAAAAGGATTCAAAGTCCTTCGTGCTACCGCTACACAACTCGGCACCGACTACTTAAGTAAATGGTGCCGAAGGTCGGGGTCGAACCGACATGAGGGTCACCCCCCAACAGTTTTTGAGACTGTCGCGTCTGCCTATTCCGCCACTTCGGCTCTATAGCCAA
>WQXK01000070.1 GCA_009784845.1 Dehalococcoidia bacterium
GAGCACAACGGAATTAGCTGCGATCCGCTAGCGGGTGAAGTGCAGAGCGTTGTTGGACAGTAATGGGTCGGCGGGGCGGAGTGCCATGTGTGTCTATTGGTTTGCCTCTGTCTAAATAATAACAACTATTTTTATTTACCCACAAATATGTCGCACACCCAAGACGCGGCAGCCATGGGAACGGCAACCGCGTCTTTTATCTTTGTTATGTTAATAAGGCTTTATGTCATTATTTTCAGCAGGTACGTTATATCTTTTATTTTACTAAAATAGCTTTAGGCGTTTACCGCATATAAATACTTTCCCGTCTCATCCAGTGCAAAGAAATCTGCAAATGAAATCTTCCATACCGGTTTTTTTATCTTATCTATCTGTATGCCATGTTTGATTATATACTGCCAGAAGCCACTGTTGGATATATCCCCTTGTATAACTGCGCCTTTTACACAGCCATCACGCAGGATAAGCTTACGGTAACTACGCATGTCGTCACAAAGCTCCAACTGGTCGCCAATGTTCGGCTCAAACTCGCCAAGTGTAAGTGTGGATAACCCGTAAAAATGAACGGTGTTTTTAGCTGTAAATGAATCATCATACGCCTCTGTGTAACCGCACATGTTTTTTGCTGCAACTTCACCTTGGCGCATTGCGTTCGGCCAAATACCCGAGAGCCCTGTAATATCTCCTGCGGCGTATACGTCCGGGCAGTTTGTGGCCATATATTGGTCAACTTCCACTGCTTTTGCGGCGTTTATCCCGCTTCCTTCCAGAAACGCTACTGCAGGGCGAACGCCTGCAGCCGTTATAACAAAGTCGCATGGTAACGTGGTACCGTTGTCAAATATTAACTCTGTCACATTTCCGCTATCATCTACGTTAGCACTAACAGTTTTACATCCGAAAAGGAATTTACAACCCTGCGCCTCAAAGCGCTCTTGATAGGCAGATGCAGACCGTTCGTCCAAGTTGCGAGACAGTATGCGCTTTCCCCTAACAACTACAGTCACATCTTTTTTTAGTTCCAGTAAGGCATATGCCGCATCCAGCCCAATAAAGCCCGCGCCAATTACCGCTATCCGCTGTGCCTTTGCGGCCTTCTCCCGAATAACCTGTGCATCCGCAAGGCTCTGAAACCCATACACATTCTTTGCCCCGCAGAGCTCCGCTACAGGTATACTGCTGTTTACCGAGCCGGCAGCGATGAGCAGCTTGTCATAGCTAAGCGTTTCTTGCCCGCAGTGAACCACTTTTGCGTGGGTGTCCACACCGGTTACTTTCACGCCCTTATGCCATTCTATCCGATTCTTTTCAAAAAAGTCATTTGGCACGAAGCTGAGTGTGGCCTCATTGCGCTCGCCGCTGAGATAGTGATGCAACATACAACGGGAATTTATTTGCTCATCTTCAGAGATGAGGACAATTTCGTCTTCAGGCTGTAAGGCGCGTATTGTTTTAGCGGCAGTCATCCCCGCGGCTCCCGCGCCGATGATTACATGCTTCATCTCGTCGCCACCTCCTCCACATAAATCGCTTTTGTAGGGCAATTTCTTACACAATTTGGCCCTTTTTCATCATGTAAACAAAAATCACACTTTATTATGTCGTTATTAGTGTGGTCTGGCTTAAGCACGCCGTATGGGCAGCTCATCACACACATAAAACACGATCCGCACTGCTCTTTATCGTATAGTACATGCCCTGTTTTATCGTCTTTCGCCATTGCGCCGCTCATGCAGGACATCACGCACTCCGGCTCATCGCAGTGGCGGCAAAACAATGGCCGATACTGCTTATCCTTATCCAGCAAAATAACATTCCGGGCTTCCAACCTCGTATCCGTAAGAGAAAACGGCACTCCATCCGGCATATGCGCTTTCATACATGCAATAGCGCAATTTTTACATCCTTTGCATTTCTCAGTTTCAATCATTATTCGCTTCATAATAATGACCTCCTCACGCTAAATTGAGGTCTTTACGCTTTTGCATGATGATCTCTTCCATGAGCACTGCCGATTCGGCCGCATCACCATTAATCATAACGTGTCCACCCGTCAATTGTTTCATATCCTCGCACAGCACCTGCACCGCAATTGGACTTCCTGTAACAAATGGAGGTAAACCAAGATGCAAAGGCAATCCCAACGCAAGAGCAAATGCACCATCTGCCAGCGCTTGTTCTTCCAACCACTGAGGTGCAGATAAAACCAGAGGCAATTGCGGCAGGTCAACACCCAGAGCCTCGGCAATCTCCACTGCGATAAGTTCAAGCCTGCCTATCGCAAGACAAGGACCGAAATTGAGCACCGGTGGAATACCTAGCTGCTGACATATTGCTTTAAGCTTAGGTCCGGCAAGTTCTGCTGCTTCCGGTGTCATAAGACCGCAGTTTTCAATACCACCTGAAGAACATCCGGCAGTTAACACTAGTATGTCTTTGGCTATAAGTTCCTTGGTCATCTCAACTGTTAATACATCATGACCACCTGCTGTTAGGTTTGAGCATCCTACTATGGCTGCAAGACCTTTGATTTGACCTGAAACGATCAAGTCAATAAGAGGTTGCCAGGTGTCACCCAGGAA
>WQXK01000071.1 GCA_009784845.1 Dehalococcoidia bacterium
AAAAGCGTTTTTCGCCTTCCGAAAAATGTTGTGTGCCCGTATTTGTAACGGTTGCGTCTATTCCGGTTTTTATGAGTATGTCAGAATCCTCATCAATGGTCACAATCATCCTCTGCCCCATTGTGTGTAGTTCAGCCAGTGAAACAAAGCGCTCGAACGTAAGCTCAGCGGTTACACCCTTTGGACTTTTCCATTCAACATCACGCTTTAGCAGTCCCGTTTTAAAATTCAGACCTCGATGATATTTAATGGTCTCTCCTGTCTCAAGATTAAACTCATCACCATTGATTCGTACTTCAATTGCTGTCATATCGGCGGCATTCGGCTATTCTGTCACTTCGTTTTCATCAAAGCGATTGTAGGTTCCGGCAACGAACATATTTCGCACCTGCCCCGTATAATTTTCTTCCAAAGCAGAACGAACGCCCATATACCCGTTACCGAGGCACAGAACTGCCTCGTATTTCCCTTGATAATCCTTATTAAAGGAATCCTCAAAAACCGACCATGCACTTTCCATGTCATATCTAAGTGTTGTTTCAATGTCCCCTTGAAATGAATTCTTAAAACTAGGCATAATTATCACTCACTTACTCATTTAATAGTTTATCATGATTATATCAATATTTCGCTTTAAACTGCCTCGATTGTAGCGAATAAGGTCATATTACAGCATTTTAAATAAAAGCACAATCGTTTTGCATAAATCATTTCAAACGCATTGCGTTGACATTCTAACATTGCCGTGATACCATCGAAAAATGTACTTGAAACTATTGTTAACTTTTTCATATATAGGGGCGTTTACGTTTGGTGGCGGCTATGCAATGCTGCCGATGTTTCAGCGTGAACTTGTTGATAAAAACGGTTGGCTGACAGAGGAAGAAGTTACTGACCTTTTTTCAATCAGCCAATGTCTACCGGGAATCATAGCTGCAAATACGGCAGTTTTTGTAGGGCATAAACATAAGGGCATTCCGGGTGGCATCGTAGCCGCTCTCGGAGTCGCATTACCATCCGTAATTGTAATTATAGCGATTGCGGCTTTTCTGACAACATTTTCGGATATCCCGGTCATTCAAAAAGCTTTTGTCGGGCTTCGTATATGTGTCAGTGTCTTGATTCTGAATGCTGTCTTTAAACTGCGCAGGCACGCTGTGGTGGACTTTCCGGCAGCAGCTATATTTGTTGTCATATTCATTCTTGCTGTATACATGGTTCTGCCGGTTGCCGTGCTCATCGCAATGGCAGGTATTTGCGGCATTGCAATATCACTGGTTCGCAAAAATATGTCTCCGAAAGGAGGAGCCGAGTGATTTATTTACAGCTTTTTTATGAGTTTGTTATAACAGGGCTTTTCATGTTTGGCGGAGGTCTTGCAGCAATACCCTTCCTGCAGCAAATGGGAGAAAACACAGGCTGGTTTACAACCACTCAACTCATGGATATGATTGCGGTATCCGAAGCAACACCCGGTCCCATCGGTGTAAATATGGCGACTTATGCCGGATACATGGTCGCAGGCGTGCCCGGTGGAATAATCGCAACACTCGGGTTGCTGTTACCATCTATTACTATCTCGCTCATCGTTGCAAAACTACTGGTGCGTTTCAGAGAAAGCGAAATTGTAAAATCCGTGCTATACGGGTTGCGCCCCGCTTCTCTCGGTTTGATAGCCGCTGCCGGGCTCGCCGTGTTTTGTCTGGTAATCTTTGGTGCGGAGCTGAGAAATATGACCGATTTGCATTTCTATGCTGTCGACATAAAGGCTTTGATATTTGCGGCAATACTTTTTATCGTTACAAATGTTTTTAAGTTACACCCCATTTTTTATCTGGTGGCAAGCGCCATTGTGGGAATTATAGTATTCTGAGCCGGTATTTCGAGCCGGTATTCCGACCCGGTATTCCAATCCGGTATTCCGACCCGGTATTCCAATCCGGTATTCCGACCCGGTATTCCAAATCAGGTATTCCAATCCGCTATTCCGAGCTATTAATTGAGGAGAAATTTTTTGGACTACGCAATAAGCTGCGATACAAAAATCGCAAAAACATATGAATATGACGTTGTCATTGTCGGCGCAGGTCTTGCAGGACTGTACGCTGCGCTTAACATTGACGAAAACCTCAGTTGCTTAATCCTTGCCAAAGAAAACATGGACTGCTCGAGTTCCTGGCTTGCACAAGGCGGAATCGCCGCCGCAATCAACCCCGACGATACTCCCGAGCTTCACCTTGAGGACACTGTTGTCGCTGGTGCAGGACAATGCAATATGGAAGCAGTAAAAATCTTAGTCAATGAAGGTCCTTCTGACATAGAAACTCTGGTTAACTTAAATGTACCGTTCGACCTCAATGAGTTTGGTGAGTTTCACTTTACACGTGAGGGCGGACATAATAAATTCCGTGTTGTCCACGCAGGTGGCGATGCAACAGGACGTGAAACGATTATCGCTCTTTCACACATTGTATCAAAGCGTAATAACATCACATTCAGCGGATATTCCTGCCTGTTTGATGTGCTAACCACCGATGGTGCTGTCATCGGTGCCG
>WQXK01000072.1 GCA_009784845.1 Dehalococcoidia bacterium
TGTTTGGAATGTTATACTGGTGTCAGATGAGAAGAAGTTGGCTGGAGTGGTTGCTTAATCATGGTACGGACTAACTTTGAAATTGGACCAAAGTTTGGGGGCAGCACAGTATGTACACTATTACTGCAAAACAAATGGAATTACTTTTGTGCTGTAAAATTAGACTGGATGTGGTAGCAATTATAAGCGTTCTCTGATGGCTAAGTATGTCTGATAATCAAATTGGTCGCATTATAGATGCCAACTTGGATCGTGCCGGCGAGGGGTTGCGTGTGCTGGATGAGGTCGCACGCTTTGTGCTGGACAATCCTGCTATGTCGGCACGTTTCAAAGAAATGCGGCATCAGTTGTCATTACGCGACGTGCAAACCAAGCTTGCTTTTCTTTCCGCCCGCAATGCCTCAAGCGATGTTGGGGAAGCTATAAAATCATCTTTTCAGTCCTCACCGCGCAATCTGCTGCGAATTGCCACTGCCAACGCCCGACGGGCCGAGGAAGCAATGCGTGTATTGGAGGAATTTGCCCCGTCTGCAGGTCTGGATTCCCAAGTTTACGCTGCTGCGCGCTACCAGCTATATACACTTGAAAAAGATATATTGGGGCAGCTGGCGCGCCATAATAAGCGGTGCCAAATAAGCGGACTTTATGCTGTGATTGATACAACTCTTGCGGGCGGGTATAACATACTTGATATCACAGCGCAGACGCTGAGCGGTGGTGCAAAAATATTACAGCTATGCGACAGCATCACGCCAAAAGGCAAATTACTTCAGCTAGCCCGCGAAATGAAACAGTTGTGCGAAAGACAGAGCGCTCTTTTTATTGTAAGCGGACACGCCGATATTGCACTGGCAACAAACGCCGATGGGCTGCATATGGAACAGGGTGACCTGCCGACGGCGGAAGCCCGACGCCTCGCACCAATAGACAAAATTATCGGCTGTTTTGTTGATACGCCTGCAGAAGCACTGAAAGCGCAACAGGACGGTGCAGATTATATTGCATGTGCTGCCTCATTTGACACATCTACTCAGGCAGACACGCCACCTGAGCATGACGCAATCAAAGCAATAATACAGGCCGTTCAATTGCCGCTGGTGGTAGGCGTCAATAGTATGCAGAGCATTACTGATATTATAAAGGCAGGGGCAGACGCAGTGGCAGTTTGCATGCCGGCATTGTCGGCAGAAAAAACCACCAGGGAACTGCTGGAGACAATAGACACCTGCTTAAAGGCGCAATAAGTTCATTTGTGTAGCGGCTTATGCAAAACATTTTTGACTATCTGGAATGGCGCGGGGACTTAAGCTTCGCCCAAGATGGTTTGAATGAGGTCGACAATCTCATTTTTTCGATTTTGGCATATCTGGAACTGGATAATATCGTGCCTTATGAGTCCGGCAATAAGGCTATCACCATCAAAAAGCTTTTTTCACGTAACTGCGAACAGCTTAGCAAATTCGCCGAGATTGACTACAACCCGTTTCTCAGGCAAATTCCCGTGCTCCTTCACAAAACGGCGCAAAGCGCACGCTTCCGTGACATAAAGCTGTCGCGCTACGTCAACGTAATTGACGAGGTTTGTGCAGAACAGTTCTCCGCAGTTGTTTTCAGTATAAACCCTGAGTTGCATTTTATTGCATTTCGCGGCACAGATGACACGCTTATTGGCTGGAAGGAAAACTTCCGCATGAGTTTCCTTGATGAAATACCGGCACAAAAACATGCCGTGGGGTATATGATTAATGCATCAGCCTGTCTGCGCGGCAACTTCTATCTTGGCGGGCATTCCAAAGGCGGAAACTTGGCGGTATACGCAGCAACGCACGCAGGAAATAACCTGCGGCAGCGCATCATTGCTGCATACAATAACGACGGCCCGGGCTTTCAGTCAAAGGTGTTAAACAGCGCCGGGTATCAGAGCATGTTTGGCAAGCTGCATACCCTAATACCAAAGTCATCCGTGGTTGGCATGCTCCTGGAGCATGCGGGGGACTATAATGTAATCAGCAGCAATGAAACAGGTATTATGCAACATAATGCATTCTCTTGGGAGGTACATGGGGCAAACTTCGTGCGTGAGCATGGTCTTACGCGCAGCAGCCTCACACTAAACCACATGGTGCGATTATGGCTTGACCAAATGTCTATAGAAGAACGCTCCGAGTTTGTTGATTCGCTATTTGACGGCATACAAGCCACAGGTGCTCGCACTGTTAGTGATCTGACGCATGATAAGCTTGCGATAGCCTTTTCTATGTTTAGGACATACACACATCTGGACAAACAAACGCGCACACACCTCAGGAAAGCTGTTGAGTTGTTGTTCCATGAGAGCCGCAAATCGCTTGGCACAACCCTGCGCAATGACTGGAGTGATTTGTTTTCGCGGCGCAAGAAGCAGGACTCGCCGGCAAAAACCCTCGAACTTAAAGAGGGTTTGATGATTGGAGAGAAGACAAAATTGTGAATACCTATCAAGAACAGAGGATAATTCAACCTGCTCCACAAA
>WQXK01000073.1 GCA_009784845.1 Dehalococcoidia bacterium
ACCATTTCCCTGAGCCTTACGCACTTCATCGGATTTGTTATGCGGTAGCACCTCAGCCAACACGTGATCTATACCAGCCTCAGCAGCAATTGCCATACCCGCGCGCCTGTTATCGCCGGTGACAAGAGTAACATCCAACCCCAAACGATGTATTTCCTTTACCACATCCTTTGCCATCGGCTTTAGCACATCGGAAAACACCAGCATTCCTGCCATCTTCGCATCCAGTGCCATAAACATGACAGTACGCCCCTGCTCCCAGTATTGTTGCGCCATGCTCTCCAAATCGCCTAATGCTACGCCCTCTCGCTGCATCAGTTTGAGATTACCCAGCACCAAACGCTGCTCCTGAATACGCGCCTCCACCCCCATCCCGGGCAAACTATTAAAATCAACAGCCACTTCAAATGTGACTTTGCACTCGGCGGCATATTTCATAATTGCATTACCCAGCGGATGCTCCGAGGAGTACTCCACTGCCGCCGCCATGGCCAGCACGTCATTTGAAGTCCATGGTTTTGCGGAAATCACGTTGGTAACCACTGGCTTGCCAAGTGTCAGCGTACCTGTCTTGTCCAGCATCACAGTCTGAACGTGATGCGCCCTTTCCAGCGCCTCGGCATTGCGAATGAGTATGCCCTTCTCAGCCCCAAGACCAATGCCAACAATAATGGCCGTTGGCGTCGCCAGCCCCAGAGCACAGGGGCAGGATACTATCAACACCGCAACAAAATTCAACAGAGCAAAGTTCAACCGTGGCTCAGGCCCGAAAAAGAACCATATGCAAAAGGTAACCAGCGCAACGCTGATAACAAGCGGAACAAAGTAACCGGCAACAACATCCGCCAAACGCTGTATGGGGGCTTTGCTGCCTTGCGCCTCCTCCACATGACGCACGATATGCGACAGAGTGGTATCAGCACCTACGCGTGTCGCTTCAAAAAGGAAAGCACCAGTCGTGTTGATGGTGGCACCAGTGACCTCATCACCGACACTTTTGTCCACCGGCAGGCTCTCACCGCTGAGCATGGACTCATCAATGGATGATGTCCCCTGCGTAATAATGCCATCAACCGGTACACGCTCGCCCGGACGCACCAAAACTATGTCACCTACCAGCACGTCGTCAACCACAACAGCGACCTCCTGCCCGGCACGTAATACATTAGCCGTTTGAGGTTTAAGACCGATAAGCTTTTTTATGGAACCGGAGGTCTGCCCGCAGGCTCGAGCCTCAAGGAAACGTCCAAATAGTATTAGGGCAATAATCAGCGCTGATGTATCAAAGTACAGATGTGCTTCCATAGTAGCGGATGCAAACGCCTGAGGGAACAGTAGCGCCACCACGCTGCAGGCATAGGCAGACGAACTGCCCACAGCAATGAGGGTATTCATATTGGCACGGAAATGCCGCAGTGCACTCCACGCACCACGGTAGAAACGTGCCCCAGCCCAGAATTGTACCGGCGTAGCCAGCGCCCACAACAAATATGCCTTGGCGTCAAAATCATGGAGAAAACCTATGCACAAGATAGCAACGCCCAAGACAACAGCGGTTAAGAAGCGATTGCGCAGGGCTTTTATTTCATTTGCCGCGGACAAGTCAACGTCATCAATGGTGGGCTGCTCTTTCTCTAGCTTAAACCCAGCCTCAGAAACGGCTTTGCGCATGAGCGGCGCATCCAAGCTGCCAACATACTCTACAATTACACTTGCTGAAGCTAGATTGGCAGTTGCCGACACCACTCCGCAAATGCCCGTAAGCACCTTTTCAAGCTTGGCGACACAGGAGGCGCAATGTAAGCCACCTACATAGAAAACCGCCTTGCGGGTGACGACAGAAAAGCCTCTGCTTTTGACTGCTTTTATTATCTGTGGCAGAGAAACGCTGCCGGCATCATATTCCAGTATTGCCTTGGACGTGGCAAAATTAACGCGCACATGCAACACACCTTGTGTCTGAGCAAGCACGGACTCAAGCCCACCGGCACAGCCGACGCAACTCATTCCGGCTATATCCAAGCTAATTTTATGAGATGAGAGTTTCTGCGGTGCCACGGAAGAACCCCCTTGAAACTATGTCGGCTAACTATAACATAGAATGTCAATATTTCGTTATTTTGAACTCATACAACAGCAAAATTGCAGGCTATCAATGTTTTAGCTATAATGACTGTCGTTTCTTTGCATGGTGGGTGTAGCCCAGAGGACCAAGGCGTCAGGTTGTGGCCCTGAAGATCGAGGGTTCAAATCCCTCCACCCACCCCACTTCTCACTTTGTACTGCCATGGATGCAGAAAGAAGCAGCCAGTCTCTTTGATAAATACGCGCCAAAATAGGCATGATAAAAAGTCCATTAGCTGTTTATTAGCTGTTTTGTGTTATTGCAAAGTAAATATGACCCGAAAACCCTTGTTTTAGGCACAATGCGCCTGTAGCTCAGCGGATAGAGAACCAGTCTTCGAATTTTATACTAAGCGCGAAAGTGGTACATTTAGGCGTAACTTGGCG